>JAESPT010000391.1 GCA_016765515.1 Sneathiella sp.
CCCCCAGCGTTCCCCTTCTTCCCCGCTCATGGCGCGGCCCGTATACAGAAGATCCGCTGCCCGGCCCTGACCGATAATGCGCGGCAGGATGGCGCAGGCCCCCATATCACAGCCGGCAAGACCAACACGGGTAAACAGAAACGCAGTTTTGGAGGCAGGTGTTGCAATGCGCATGTCGGAGGCCATAGTGATGATCGCACCGGCGCCCACCGCCACCCCGTCAACGGCAGCAATAATCGGTTTGCCGCAATTGATCATGGCTTTGACAAAATCACCGGTCATGCGGGTGAATTTGAGAAGATCCTTCATATCCATTTTTGTCAGCGGACCGATAATGTCATGCACATCCCCGCCGGAGCAGAAATTACCGCCGTTGGGCAGAAACACCACTACATGTACATCGTCGGCATACTGAAGATCGCGAAAAGTGTCGCGAAGTTCGCCATAACTGTCAAAGGTCAGCGGGTTTTTGCGATCCGGATTATCCAGCTCAATAACCGCAATGGTCCCTTCCATGCGCCATTTGAAATGCTGTGGCTTGAGATCGGCCATTCTTGTCATTTTAGTCCCCTCTCGCAGGCGAGTTGTCGCCCAGTATTTTTACGTCCAGCAGACTGCAGACAAGCGCCGCATCCTCTGCCTCAATTCCGTCGAGCAATTCACTGACCCAGCCCTGATGAACAAGGGCCATCTGGGCAAATTCCGTGCGGCCTTTTTTGGTCAGGCGAACCCGCATGGCCCGGCGATCATTGGGAATGGGCGCACGCTCCACTAACGCCTCCCCAACCAGTCGCTCTATGATGCCGGTGACATTACCGTTGGACACCATCAAGGCCGCGGATAACTCACTCATCTTGAGGCCGTTATCCTGGCGATAGAGCGCCGCCAGCACATCGAAGCGCGGCAAGGTGGACTTATACTGGACACGCAAGCGTTCCCGGAGTTCCGCTTCTATCATGCGGGAGACTTTCAACAGTCGCAGCCACAGGCGAAGACGTTGTTTGTCTGTATCGGGCGTATCTGCTGCCGGAAAAACGTCGGAGCTGAGTTCAATCATATTTCGCCTCCCGATATGGAAATCGCCTGACCGGTGATCGATCCTGAATTTGGACCGCACAGCCACAGCACACTCTGGGCAATCTCTTCGGGCTGAATAAAGCGGTTTTGCGGGTTGGTACGGGCAAGGGCATCGCGCGCCTCCCCGTGGCTCATTCCAGTCTTTGCCATGATATTTTCAAAGGATCTTTCCAACATGGGGGTTTCGGTAAATCCCGGGCAGACCGCATTGACAGTTATGTTCTGATGAGCCAGTTCCAGCGCCAGGGATTTTGTCAGGCCAATCACACCATGTTTTGCCGCTGCGTAGGCCGAAACGTAACCATAGCCCTTTAGACCTGCTGTTGAGGCAATGGCGATCAACCGACCCCATCCGCACCTTTCAATATGGGGAAGAATCGCCTGATAAGTGTTAAACACCCCGGTCAGGTTCGTAGAAATGGCAGAATTCCAGTCTTGTAAATTCATTTTACCAAATGGTTTACTATCCGCTATTCCCGCATTGGCAATGGCGATACTTATTGGACGCCGTTTTCTAGAGGCCTCGGCGACGATTTGTTTCATTGCATCCGGATCTGTCACATCAGCGATGGCGAGATGAATATTTTCATGCTTGTCCGCAACCCTTTCAAGAGACGCCTGTGTGCGCCCTGTTATGGTGACGTGCGCCCCTTCAGTTGCAAGGGCAAGAGCAATCACCTCACCGACACCGGAGCCGCCGCTGGTGACCAATGCCTGTTTTCCTGTTAAGTCGCTCATGGTTAAACCTTCATGCCAACAGTTTCGCCGCGTTCCGCCAGACGTTTCATTTGATCCGCCCCCGGACCATAGGGATCAGGCCACCGGGAGTGCTCATCCCCAAGGGCGGCGGCGGCATGCAGGGTCCAGTAGGGATTGGCCAAATGGGGCCTGGCCAAGCAGACAAGATCGGCCCGCCCGGCAAGCAGGATGGAGTTTACATGATCCGGTTCGTAAATATTGCCAACCGCCATGGTCGCCATAGGGGTTTCGTTTCGGATCCGATCTGAAAACGGTGTCTGGAACATCCGGCCGTAAACAGGGTCTGCTTTTACGCTGGTTTGCCCGGCAGATACGTCACAGATATCTACCCCAGCCGCTTTTAAATGACGGGCGACTTGTACGGCGTCCGCCGGTGTGATCCCGTCTTCTCCGACCCAGTCATTGGCAGAGATACGCACAGAAATCGGTTTCTGGGCCGGCCAGACGGCACGCACGGCTTCAAAAATTTCCAGCGGATATCTCAGGCGATTTTCCAAGGATCCGCCATAGTCATCGGTGCGGGTGTTGGTCAGCGGCGTGATAAAGCTGGACAGGAGATAACCATGGGCGCAATGGATTTCCAGCATGTCAAAACCGGCCCGTTCCGCCCGTTTGGCCGACGAAACAAACTGATCGCACACAAGATCCATATCATCGCGGGTCATGGCTTTAGGGGTTTGATTATTCTCTGACCAGGGAACATCGGAGGCCGACATGATCGGCCAGTTTCCGTCTTTCAACGGCGCGTCCATCTCCTCCCAGCCCAATTGGGTGGAGCCTTTTGCACCGGAATGGCCAATTTGCAGACAGATTTTTGTGTCCGTTTCCCCATGAACAAAATCGACAATGCGGGTCCAGGCAGCTTGCTGTTGGTCATTGTAGAGACCGGTGCAGCCAGGGGTGATCCGACCTTCAGGACTGACGCAGGTCATTTCCATATATATCAGGCCCGCGCCGCCTTTGGCCCGTTCCCCATAATGGACCAGATGCCAGTCTGTCGGGCAACCATCAACGGCTTTATACTGGGCCATGGGGGAGATCACGATGCGGTTTTTCAGGCTCATATCTCGAAGCCGGTAAGGGGCAAACATAGGGGCCCTGTTCAGGACACTCTCGTTGGCACCGGCTTGGTTCTGGAACCATCCCTCTGCACTTTTCAGCCATTTGGGGTCGCGCAGGCGC
Source organism: Sneathiella sp. (assembly GCA_016765515.1). GTDB lineage: Bacteria > Pseudomonadota > Alphaproteobacteria > Sneathiellales > Sneathiellaceae > Sneathiella. The sequence goes on from JAESPT010000391.1 coordinate 3,019, forward strand.
AGGTTTTCGTGAGAGATCCGCTGAGACCGGGTCAGCAGGGAATAGTTGAACTGCACTGGATCAAGGTCCAGATATCGCTCCACCTCTTCAAACCATTCCAGGGAATTGCGGGCGGCGGACTGCAAACGCAGCACTTCAAGCCGCCGGGCATCTTCATATTTGTCAAAAGCCGCCTGCAGGGTCGGTTCCGTATGAAGGTATTCGGCCAGGGCAATGGCGCTTTCTACCGCGAGCTTACTGCCCGAGCCAATGGAGAAATGAGCACTTGCCGCCGCATCGCCCATCAAGACAAGGTTTTCGTGGGACCAGCGCTCACAAAGGACACGGGGGAAATTAATCCAGGCGGAACCGCGGATATGACCCGCATTGGTCATCAGCTTATGGCCGCCCAGATGCTTTTCAAAGATCTTCTCGCACAAGGCAATAGAATCCTGCTGGCTC
>JAESPT010000392.1 GCA_016765515.1 Sneathiella sp.
AGTGTGACAACAGCGAATGGTGCCGCTCTTTCCGCCTTGAAGAATGCTGAGGCAATCGTGATAAGTTCACAAAAAACCACGATAGGCGAAGCATACAATGCGCAGACATCGGCCATTAGCCAAGCTCTGAACTCACAAACACAGACGGCAATAACGGGCCTCAACTCCGTAACGAATGCCGGAGCGACAGCATTGACAGCACAAACCAGTCAGGATATTGCCGGGATAACGGCAGATGCAATTGCAGCAACAGCTGTGGCCATGGATAGCATTGTGAAAAAAATGGGAGGCTAGGCACTCGAGTTTTCATCAGGTTACAATGATTGGAGCGTTCTTTGTGATTATCAAAGTATGTTCGAATTGAGCAGCGGGAGATCCATCCCACGTGAGTAACGTCCAGCCATCATCCGCTTCCCGGTAGCGCCCCTTACCATTCGTGAGGAAGGGTCCAATGGTTAAAACCAGACCTTCCTCCAATATTTCCCGGCCACTTGGCAAATATCGATTATGAACTTCAGGGGGCTCATGAATATGGCGCCCCACACCATGACCGACCAAACCGTCAATGATCTGAAAACCCCCTTTTTTGGCAACCGCCTCCACAGCTCGGCCAATTGAATTTATAGGATAACCAGCCCGCGCCGCCTTTATGCCAGCCTCTAACGCCTTCTTTGTTACCGCGCAGAGACTAATCAATTGATCCGTCACCTTACCAACCGGAATTGATCGTCCTGAATCCGCCCAATAACCATTTTTCTCCGCAGAAACGTCGATGTTGACGAGCTGTCCCTCTAGCAAAATTCGCGAGCCAGGGATTCCGTGAGCGGCCTCATGACCAACACTAATACAACTGTACCCAGGAAAATCATAAGCGAGCTTGGGGGCGGACTGTGCGTCATGCTCTTTCAATAACACCCTAACTCTTTCATCGAGTTCCAGAGTTGTGATCCCAGGACGCACCAATGCTTCAACGTCATTCAGTATCAATCGGACAATTCTTCCAATCTCAGTCAAGCCTTGAACATCTTGTTCACTGGTCGCAATCATTGTCGTTCATTTTCCCGTCATAAGTCTAAATATCTGATTTTTAAAGAATTTAGCAACGAATTACCACTGTATCAGAATGAGAGTTTTCGCAGGTCAAAAAAAGAATTTTCTATTTTTCTTTCACAGTTTCTCATAAGGGCGCGTCTTTTCGCTGTCGAATGAGAAGCAACTTGCACCCAAAACTTCAACCAGACGCATGGAGGATAGCCGTATGGCAAATGATACACCAGTAAACAGTCAGATCACGGACGCTGTTACTCAGTCCAATCTAACTGTACTTGGTTCAGCACCTGCCCAATCTATGGCAACAGCCTACCAAATGCTGGCTCAATCTGTGGGTGTCTCCATGCAAAATGCTGTCGCGAACCAGCAAAACATGAACACAATTGACTCCGCGATTGTCTCTCAAGGAATCAGCCTGTTGTTCAATCTGGATGCAGCGGCAGATGCAAGTTCAGTCAGCAACATCATTAATGAAAATTCTAATGCTGAAATTCTTACGACATTACAGGCGCTTATCAGGGAACTGAAAGCCTCTAAAGCCTCAAGTTCAGAATGACCTCAGAATTGGAAATTCTGATTTCAACCCTACTTAATCCAATTAAGGAGCGATTATTATGCCAGGTGATACCCCGGTAAATTCACAAATTACTGATTCAATTTCACAAGTAAATGTAACTACCATTGCTGAAGCTCCCGCCATCTCTATGGCGAATACCTATCAGGTGTTCGGCCAGGTCGTTGGCGCGAGCATGCAAAATGCTGTTTCTAACCAGCAAGGCGCGGCCACTATTGATCTTGCTGTGACGACACAGGGAACAAGTGTCCTTTATAACCTAGGTGCTTCCACTGCGGCCAAAGCCACATCAGAAGTTCTCTCAGGCAACCCGATTGCCGAATCCATCACAGCCCTGCAAGCCGCTGCTGCAGGTATTTAATTTCAACTTCAACAGAAATCTTTATTCATTAACGGAGAGCCAATATGGCGGAGAATACTTGGATGAATAGCCAAATAACAGACGCAGTGACGCAATCTAACGTAAAAGTTCTGGGGGATTCCCCTGCCGAATCCATGGGAATGCTTTATCAGATGCTCGCGCAGAGCACAGGTATGTCCATGCAGAATATGGTTGCAAATCAACAGCATAAAAACTCAATTGATTCCGCTGTCGTAACGGGCGCAGTTACAATTTTGTATACATTGGATACTGCGACAACAGGTAAAGCAACTCAGGAAATACTGAGCGGTAACCCCATCGCAGGATCCATGGCTTCATTAAAAGGTGTAATGGCAGCTTTTAAAGATGCGCCAAATAAAGGACCAGCTTTCAACGGCTAAATGAATTTAGCACGCATATCTCAAGCTTGCTAAATACCTGGACCTCACATCTTTTACCAGTTCATCGTCTATATCCGTGAGGTTCAGGTTTATTCTTAATAAGAAGTGGAAGTCTTGATGACCAGTGAAAAGAGTGGTTCCGAAGTGAAATCAGTAAATCAGCAAATTACAGATGCCATTACACAATCAAATGTGATTGCAACCGCATTGGCACCAGCCAATTCCATGGCGATGCTCTATCAAACATTTGCTCAATCAACAGGGACGGCTCTTCAAAATGCTGTTTCACATCAGCAACATGTTAACACGTTAAACCTCGCGTCTTTGTCAAAAAACGTCGAAACAATTCTTCAACAACCAGGCTCAAAAAATGTTGTTCAGACCTTGCAACCAATCATTTTGCAACAACCACAAAAACCCGAAAGAAAGCCGACTGATAGCTCGCAAACCCGATAATCAATGCCCTGTGAAATTGCCGATCCCTTTCATTCAATATCAGGAGTACGGGAATGTCTGAAGAAACATACGTAAATAGTCAAATTACGGATGCCGTCGCCCAAACAAGCATGAAAGTTGTGGGAGAAGCACCTGCAGAAGCAATGGCGATGCTCTATCAGCAAATGGCTCACAGTATTGGTTTGGCTTTGCAAAATACCATTGCCCAGCAACAACATAGTTACACTATTCACAACGCAATTACCCTTGCGGCATCCCGTCAGTTATTAACCACTGATCCAGCGGCGGCGGCCCGTGCGTCCCAGGACCTGATTGTCGGAAGCTCTATCACAGAAAACCTCTCTGCACTGCAAGCCGTTGTCAGTGAAATGGGAAAATGAAATATCGATCCAGATCTGCTCGAGAATAAGGAATGAAGGGGGAGATCAATTGACCTAACGATCCAATTTATTTGAAGGTGTTCATTCACATGGAACGCAAGCACCACACGTCCAGGGAGGTCACAATGATTCTGAAGGAATTGGAGGGTGACCTATCCATAGAAGATATCGTAGACAAACATGGAATATCCAAAGCCACACTCTATCGATGGAAAAAGAAGGTACAGAAATCCGAAAATGCTGAGATGAAACGATTGATACAAGCCGATGAGGAAAATAGCCGCCTTAGAAGCTTGCTTGCGGATGCAGCATTGGAGACACACGCCTTGAAGGAAAAACTGGCTCAGAAGGAATAACTGTCGCTTGTTGATTGCCATCTCACCATCGACCTGTATAAAGGGCCCATGTCGCGTGATCCGTCCCATATCCTACAAACTGTTTTCGGCTATCCAGAATTTCGTGGACAGCAGGCAGAAATAATTCAGCATGTTCTTGCCAAAAGAGATGCCCTCGTCCTCATGCCTACAGGCGGCGGGAAATCACTTTGTTACCAAGTTCCAGCCCTGTGCCTGGACGGTGTTTCCATCGTTATTTCCCCACTCATTGCCTTAATGCAAAACCAGGTCGAAAGCCTGCGAGAACTGGGGGTGGCCGCGGCAGCCTTGAATTCCTCTCATTCCATGGAAGAACAGAATAATATTCGCCGGGATTTGGAAGCCGGAAAATTAAAACTGCTCTACATCGCTCCAGAAAGGCTGCTTGCAGCTGGGTTTCTCGATTATCTTGCCCGGTTTCCAATCGCTCTCTTTGCCATTGATGAAGCACATTGTGTCTCTCAATGGGGACATGACTTCAGGCCTGAATATCTCCGTCTCTCTATTCTCCATGAAAAATTTCCCAATGTTCCGCGACTTGCACTGACGGCTACGGCAGATGCGCCAACTGAAAAAGATATTACGGAGCGATTAAATCTACAATATGGTCAAATTTTCAAAGCCAGTTTTGACAGACCAAATATCAGATATCATCTGACCACAAAGAAAAACGGGACAGCGCAACTTCTTTCTTTTATCAAAACAGAGCATGCAGACGATTCAGGTATCGTATACTGCCTCTCCAGGAAAAAAGTGGAGATAGTGGCCGAAAAACTTGTTTCTGAAGGGTATGACGCTCTCCCCTATCACGCAGGATTACCGACCACTGTCCGTGCGAAAAATCAACGACGTTTTATTCGTGAAGAAGGCGTGATAATGGTCGCGACAATTGCATTCGGTATGGGTATCGACAAACCGGATGTGCGTTTTGTCGCTCATTTGGATCTTCCCAAGAATCTGGAAGCCTATTATCAGGAAACAGGCCGAGCAGGACGTGACGGCTTACCCGCTACGGCGTGGCTCACCTATGGCCAACAGGATATTGTCAAAATTCGCCAACTTCTAGGCGGCGGACCCACAGCACAACAGCAACGTATTGAGCACCAGAAATTTTCTGCTCTGCTTGTCTATTGTGAAGCTCTGCACTGCAGAAGAAAGGTTCTTCTCAACTATTTTGGAGAGGAACGAGATGAAAATTGCGGCAACTGTGACAACTGCGTGTCACCCCCCGAGCTCACGGATGGAACTGAAGCTGCCCAAATGGCACTCTCCTGTATCTACCGATCAGGCCAGCTCTATGGTAGCGGTCACATAGTCGATATTTTACTGGGTGCCAAAACTGACAAGATCAAAAATTCGGGACATGACCAGCTTCCTATCTATGGAAAAGGCACTGCTCTTAATCGCGCAGACTGGCAATCACTCATCCGTCAACTGTTATCGTTGAACTACATAAATGTAGATTCTGAGGGCTATGGAAGTCTTTCCCTAAATGATAAATGCCGACCGTTGCTCCGCGGTGAAGAAAAGCTTGCTGTTCGAAAATATAGAAAATCGACTAAATCGACCTCCAATAAAAACGTTATTAAATTGGACGATCCTGAGGATGCGGCTCTCTTCGCCCTCCTCAAATCAACGCGATTGGAGATGGCAAAAGCTCAGAACATTCCACCCTATGTGATTTTTCATGATAAAACGCTGTTGGAAATAGTGAAATTAAAGCCAGCGACACTCACTGCTTTTGGAGAAATCCAGGGCGTGGGAGCCCGA
>JAESPT010000393.1 GCA_016765515.1 Sneathiella sp.
ATCGGTGGGAATAATATTAAGCGGCAGATCCGCTTCCGCCGCTGCGATGCGGCAAGCCGTGGAACAGGACATGGGATAGTGAAAAAGATCAGCGGTCATCTTGAGTTTCCTGAATTTGTCTATGATAAGAGTTCGGGGTCTGTTGTTATTCTGCGAAAGGCGCCTTGAGTATCAAGCGCTGAAGATCGAGTTTATTTTGCAAAAAGGCCATCCGGCAGCAGGGCCGTTCCGTGGCCTCCCGCTGAAGGGGGACCAGAATTTTTTCCTTCACCTCGCAATATCGGGCTTTATGACGGACCTTTAATCGCCGCGCCATCGCCGCCTTCGCCCGTACGCCCTGAAAAATCAGGGCCATCTGATCCCGCAGAGCCAACTTCCCCTGGCTTTTTGCCATCCAGGCCAGCGTTCCCAACGTTGCCATTTCCATTCCTTCCAAAAATTCAGAAACCAGTTTTCCTTTGCAAAGGATAATAATGAAGGTAATGTTTGGCGGATATGACATTAAACGACTATATTCCGCCAAAAGAGACATAATGAGCCTACAACGCCGCCTTCTTTTTTTCGTCTATGACGGGTTTGATATTCTCGCCACCACGGGGCCAGCCGGTGTTTTTGCCACCGCCAATAGCCTCTGCAAGGATAATCCGTATGAGACGATAATAATCTCCATGAAAGGCGGGCCGGTTAGCTGTAACGCTGGTTTTCCCCTGCTAACCGAAAAGGCGGAGGATGTGGAAGTCACCAACCGGGACAGCCTTTTTATCGCCGGGGCGGCAAATGAAACAACCTTGCGTAAATCACTGAAAGATAAAGAAGCTCTTCATTGGATGAAGCGGGTCGCTCATCGATGTGAGCGGTTTGGGTCAGTCTGCACAGGGTCTTTTTTGCTGGCTGCAGCCGGGTTGCTTGAGGGGCGCAAAGCCGCCACTCATTGGCGCGGCAGCGCTGATCTTGCTAAATATTATCCGGCAACACATGTCCTCGCTGATGATCTCTATGTGATTGACGGTACCCTCTGGACATCTGCCGGGGTGACAACCGGCATTGATATGGCCCTGGCTATGGTCGAAAAGGATTGTGGGTCGTCGCTGATGGGAGAGGTTGCCAAACAATTGGTTGTCTATGCCCACCGACCGGGCAATCAATCGCAATTCAGTTCAGTCCTGAACGCTCAAATATCCTCTCAGGGGCGATTTTCGGATGTGATCGTCTGGATTGAAGATCATCTCGAAAGCTCTTTGAAAGTTGCGGATATGGCGGATCAGGCGGGCATGTCGGAGCGGAGTTTCTATCGCAAATTCGTCAATGCCACAGGGATCACACCGTCAAAATATCTGGAAAATGCGCGACTGGAAAAAGCCAAACAATTGCTGGAGAGGAACGCGCCGATTAAACGGGTCAGCGGGGAAGTCGGCTTTCGCTCAGAAGCTGCTTTTCGCAGCGCCTTTACAAGCCGCTATGGTGTCTCCCCGTCCCTGCACAAAAAAATGCATGCAGGAACAGGGTAGATCAGAAGAACGTCCCTGATTATTCAGCGACAGAACGGCCTTTTGAACCCAGTTCAGTGAACGCCTGGGTCAGGCGGTTCACCAAGCTCAGCTCACCGGCACGAAGCCATTTTCGCGGGTCATAATATTTCTTGAGAGGCTCATCCGTGTCTGGATGGATTTGGTGTTTAAACGCCGCCCCATTTTCATCAACAAAAGCACCGACGCCTTCGGCAAAGGCAAACTGGGTGTCTGTATCGATATTCATCTTGAACACACCATACTCAATGGCTTCCGAAATAGAGGCAGCAGGAGACCCCGATCCTCCATGAAAAACCAGATCAAGCGGATTACTGTTTGCAAGATTATGGGTTTTGGAAACCAGATCCTGAGAGCGGCGCAGGATTTCAGGGCGGAGCTGAACATTCCCAGGCTTATACACACCATGAACATTGCCAAAAGATGCAGCAATAGAGAAATGACCAATGCTGTTAAGCTGGTCATAAGCGACAAGAACATCTTCAGGCTGGGTATAAAGCTTTGAATTATCGATTGTATCCAGATCAGCACCGACACCATCTTCTTCGCCGCCGGTAATCCCCAGCTCGATTTCAACGCTCATATCCAAATCGACAGCGCGGCGCAAAATGCGCTCACTCTCGTTCAGATTATCTTCCAGGCTTTCTTCTGACAAATCCACCATATGGGAGGAGAAAAGTGGCCGACCATTCTTCTTTTTATACGCCGCACCGCGATCAAGAAGGGCATCAATCCAGGGGATCAACTTGCGGTTCGCATGATCCGTATGCAAAATAACGCAAACACCATAATGTTTGGCGACAAGGTGAATATGCTGGGCGGCGGAGACTGCACCAATAATCTTCGCTTCCTGCTGATCCGGCATTCCCTGCCCGGCAAAGAATGACGCGCCGCCATTGGAAAGCTGAAGGATAACATCAGAGCGATTAACTGCGGCGGCTTCTAAAACCGCATTCACCGAATTTGTTCCCACAACATTTACGGCCGCAAGCGCGAACTTGTTTTCTTTACAATGTGATACGATTTTTTGGTATTCTTCACCAAAGACAACACCAGCTGGCAGTTGAAGACTCAAGGTTCTTTCCCCCGTACTAAATTTTACAGATTCAATCCCCGCACAAGCTGGGCAGAGTATGAATAATTATTATTGCGCCCTCTTTTCACACAGGACCGCGCAAAAATCAATCTGTATAGGCCTGGAAAAGGACAATCGTGAAGCCGAAGAGAGACAGAGCAGAGACAGACATAAGAACAGGAAGCATGGAATCAACAAGACAGAAATATGTATCCCCGATGAGACAGCTATTCAGGCTGTTGACGATTACGATCCCCCAGAGGAGCAGACCACTCATCAGAAGTGCAAAAACTTGCTTCAGTGAAATGACCATGATATGCGGCATTCTTCCCCCTCCTTTTCTGCAGTATCTGTATATTACCCTCGTTTTACTCGCATTTATAGAACAATTTTTGATACAATACTTCCAAACCAGAACAAAAGCCCCTCCACTTCCGACTCAATTATACCTAATTAGTTAGTCCTTCGCCGGAGAGTGTCAACTTGACCTTTTCTTTTCATAAGATTAATCTAATTTTTCTGATTATCAT
>JAESPT010000394.1 GCA_016765515.1 Sneathiella sp.
CCCTATTGAATATCAGAACCACATCTTTGATGCGCTGATGAAAGCTGGTGAAGAATTCGGCTTGGGGATGTGCGGAATGCGCGCCATGGACAGTCTTCGCATAGAGAAAAACTATCGCATGTGGGGGCAGGATCTAACGCGGGAATATTCTGTATTTGAAGCCGGCCTTGATCGATTTGTCCATCTTGATAAAGGAGATTTCATTGGACGGGATGCACTTATCAAACAAAAGGAAGACGGCGTTTCCCAAAAATTTGTTGCCCTTGAAATCCACGGGATTAAAGATGCTGATGCAATTGGCAACGAACCTATGTTTACCAAAGATGGCACAATTGTCGGCCGGGTAACCGCTGGTGCCTATGGGCACTGGACTGAAAAATCATTGGCTCAAGGATATATTCAGACACCGCATAGTGAAATCGGAACTGAATTGACCATTGATATTCTGGGAGAAAAATATGACGCCACAATTATCGAGGAGTCTGTTTATGATCCTGAGAATGTGAGCCTGAGATCTTAACAAATACCGCTGTGGATGGCAGTTAAGCGCATAGGAGAAAAATTATGGATGAAGATGATATCGATTTATCCGCTTTGGATGACAAGGAACTAGTCGAGCAGATGCACGATGATCTGTATGACGGCCTTGCAGATGAAATTGTTGAAGGAACTGAAATCCTCCTGAGCAGAGGGTGGGAGCCATACAAGGTTCTAACCGAAGCTTTGGTGGAAGGCATGCGGATTGTCGGTGTCGACTTTCGGGATGGAATTCTATTTGTTCCGGAAGTTCTTTTATCCGCCAATTCCATGAAATCAGGTATGGCCATTCTCAAACCATTGCTGGCTGAAAGCGGTGCGCCGAAAGCTGGCAAGATGGTAATTGGGACAGTGAAGGGCGATATTCACGATATCGGTAAGAACCTTGTCATCATGATGATGGAAGGCGCTGGTTTTGAAGTGATTGATATCGGCATTAACAATCCGGTGGAAAATTATCTTGAGGCTTTGGAAGAGCATAAACCCGACATCATTGGAATGTCTGCACTGCTGACAACCACCATGCCCTATATGAAAGTGGTTGTGGATGCTATGATCGAAAAAGGCATTCGCGATGATTATATTGTCATGGTCGGCGGCGCTCCATTGAACCAAGAATTTGCGGATAATGTCGGTGCGGATGCATACGGCCGCGATGCAGCCATGACGGTTGAGCTGGCCCAACAGAAAATAGCGGAACGTAGAGCGGCCTGATAGATAAAATGTGTGAAGTATAATGTGTGATCGACCTTCAACTTTGCTGATTGCCTGTGGTGCCTTGGGCGCCGAGGCAACAGCTGTGTTGAGACAAAATGGTCTTGATCATGTGAAACTGACCTGTTTGCCGGCAAAACTCCACAATACCCCACAACTAATCCCGGATTTACTTCGGGAAAAGATTAGGGCAAATAAAGAAGACTTTTCTGAAATTCTTGTCCTTTACGGGGATTGCGGAACAGCCGGCGGCATTGATAAAGTTTTGGAAGAAGAAGGCGCGAGTAGAATTCAAGGCGCACATTGCTATGAATTCTATGCAGGATCGCAAAATTTTGAGGCGCTGGCAGAAGAAGAGCCGGGAACGTTCTATTTGACAGATTTTCTGGTGCGTCACTTTGATAAGCTGGTCTGGGAGGGGCTTGGATTAGATAAACATCCTGAATTGCTGCCTTTGTATTTTGGAAATTATTCGCGGCTGGTGTATCTGGCACAACTACCAACCGACGAGACAACGGCAAAAGCCAAAGAAGCCGCTGATCGTTTGGGGCTGAATTATATGTATCGTGATACCGGACTTGCAGGATTACAGGACTTTCTGCCCGGACCGATGAGTTAGGGGATTTCTATGAAAGTGACAGTTATTTACTGGCGCGATATTCCGTCGCAAGTTGCAGCCAAGGCTGGCCGAAAATCAGCAAAGGTCATGCTTGGCGACCGATTTCAAGAAGCCATCGATATGGCCGCTATGAGAGATAAGGCTCATGAAAGTGACGCTTATCTTGAGGGCTGGAAAAAAGGGGAGCCTGTCAATGTCGAGGGAGACATGCAAGTCGTTGCAGCTGACAAAGCCGCAGAAATAGAGCGTGCTTTTGATGAGGAATTGTTGAGAGCTTTTGTCAAAAATGGTGGGTGGAGGCCTGAATAATGCCGAAGGCCGCGTATCAACCGTCCAAAGCCAGCCCCGTCGTTCGATCTCGGGCTTTTTATACCGTTCGCTTGTGGTCCGTAAAACATTCAAAAGGGCTTGAGGTTATTTATCGGGCGTTGGCACATGTCTTTTTAAAACTCCATCCATTTTGGAATTTTATTGGCTATCGCCGAGCCGAAAAGCCGGTTGTTTTTGCCGAAAAATTCGTGAAGAGCTTCCTTTTTGATTGCCGGATGTGCGGTCAATGTGTGCTCAGTGATACCGGAATGTCCTGCCCAATGAATTGCCCCAAATCTTTGCGAAATGGACCGTGCGGCGGTGTTCGGGCAAACGGTAATTGTGAAGTAGAGCCTGATATGCCTTGTGTGTGGGTGGAAGCTTGGAAAGGTTCACAAAACATGGCGCAGGGGGACAATATATTTAAAGTCCAACCTCCCGTCGATCATTCCCTAAAAGGAAGTTCTTCGTGGTTACGGGCAACGTCCGAAGCTGCGGCTGAAAAAAACGTTGAGAACGGGGTGGCCAAATGAGTTATCTGACTTTCGATGAGTATGAAACACCGTTGCCGCCCCTGCCGGGCCATACATCCCGCGGACGATTGGAGCGGGTCTTGCGTGCCGGAGAATTTGCGGTAACTGCTGAGCTAAATCCGCCAGATAGCGCCGATCCAAATGAAGTCTTTGAGCGCGGTGCTGTTTTTGATGGCTGGGTTGATGGAATCAATGCAACAGATGGCTCTGGCGCAAATTGTCATATGTCGTCCGTTAGTATTTGTGCCCTGCTAACGCGGGTTGGATATTCACCGATCATGCAGATCTCTTGCCGGGATCACAACCGTATTGCCATTCAGGGAAATGTGTTGGGTGCGGCCGCCATGGGCGTGAATAATATTCTTTGTCTGACCGGGGATGGTGTGCAAGCCGGGGATCAGCCGGGCGCAAAACCTGTTTTCGATCTGGATTGTATGTCGTTGTTGCAAACCATTCGTCAAATGCGAGATGAGGGTATGTTTTTATCGGGCCGGAAAATTACGGCACCGCCACAAGTATTTCTGGGAGCTGCGATTAATCCCTTTGCACCGCCCCATGATTTCAGGCCCAAGAGGCTTGCCAAGAAAATTGAAGCGGGCGCCCAATTTGTTTAATCCCAATATTGTTTCGATCTTCCCATGCTGGAACGTTACATGATGGATGTGCGGGATATGGGGCTGCACGAGAAATGTTTTATCATGATCGGTGTCGGGCCTCTTGCCTCCGCTCGGGCGGCAAAATGGATCCGCAGCAATGTGCCCGGTATCCACATTCCAGACAGTATCATTGACCGGTTGGAAGGCGCGGAAGACCAGAAGCTTGAAGGCAAAAAAATCTGCATTGAAATGTTACAGCAGGTTCACGAAATGGAAGGTGTTTCTGGTGCTCATGTCATGGCTTACCGTCAGGAAGAGCTGGTTGCAGAAATTGTTCACGAATCCGGTGTCCTAAAAGGACGTAAGCCCTGGAAGAGAGAAAATAACCCCGATTTTGAAGCTGTTGCGGATACGGTGGAAAATACAAAAGAACATGGCGGCGAAGCGATCAATCCATCAGAAGTGCTTGCTGCCGTTTCTGATTAGTCTCATGTCGGATTGGGACAAGTTCAGGGTACTTTTTCACTATTAATTAGGAACTAGGAAATATTGCCAACAGCTCTGTTCTAGTAAAGGGGCACGATAATGACTGATACCGTTCTTTCCTCCGCAACCAAAGAGGTCGTCATCGGATTTGACAGACCTTTCGTCATTATCGGGGAACGGATTAACCCGACGGGACGTAAGCTTCTCGCTGCGGAGATGAAAGAAGGGGATTACAGCCGGGTAAAATCTGACACCTTGGCGCAAATTGCTGCCGGTGCTCAGATGCTGGATGTAAATGCTGGGATCCCTCTAGCAGACGAACCCCGTATTCTGGCAGAAGCCATCCAATTGGTGCAGTCTTTGACCGATGCCCCTCTGTCCATTGATTCCTCCATCGTTGCGGCGTTGCAAGCGGGACTTGAGGTCTACAAAGGGAAAGCGCTGGTCAATTCAGTGACCGGTGAAGAAGATCGTCTGGAAACTGTTTTGCCGCTAGTTAAGAAACACGGCGCTGCTGTTGTTGCAATCTCCAATGACGAAACCGGCATTTCCGAAGATCCGGATGTCCGTTTTGAAGTGGCAAAGAAAATTGTCCAGCGGGCCCAGGATTATGGAATTTCACCCTCTGATGTGGTTGTCGATCCTTTGGTTATGCCTGTCGGAGCGATCAATGATGCCGGTCGTCAAGTTTTGAGACTCATCCGCCGACTTCGCGAAGAACTTAAAGTCAATACAACATGCGGTGCCTCAAATTTTAGTTTTGGCCTTCCCAATCGTCACGGTATGAATGCGTCCTTCCTGTCTATGGCCATCGGCGCCGGGATGACTTCTGCGATCACCAATCCCCTTCACGAACCTGAAATGGCGGCTGTCTTGGGCGCTAATACGGTGATGGGTGTTGATCCTAATTGTACTGAATGGATCCGGAAATATCGTGAACCTGCTGCAGAAGGCGAGGAAGGTCGCCGGGGCGGGAGGAGACGTCGCCGCAATGCCTGATATTTTAGCTGGACAACCAGAAACTCATCTCGTCGTTTTTACACCCTCTGGTAAACGAGGACGCTTCCCGACAGAAACACCCATTTTGGATGCGGCCCGGTCCCTCGGTGTTGACATCGATAGTGTTTGCGGTGGCCGTGGAATCTGTGGTCGCTGTCAGGTTGACTTGGTCACCGGTGAATTTGCCAAGCATGGCCTGACCAGTACAGAAGCGTCCTTAAGTGATTTTGCTGAAGGCGAAGTAAAATACAAGGAAAGACGAGGCTTGCAGGAGGGGCGGCGGTTAAGCTGTCACGCCAGATTGCAAGGGGATGTCATCATCGATGTCCCGGCCTCTAGTCAAGTTCACAAGCAGATCATCGCAAAAGGTGCGGATGACCGAACAATTGAATTGGATCCGGCCATCCGTCTGCATTTTGTTACGGTGCAGGAACCGGACATGCATTATCCCACCGGTGATTTCGAGCGGCTTGCCATAGCGCTGGAACAGGAATGGGGCCTAACCGCGCTTGAATGTGACTTGAGGACGTTGCAAAGCTTGCAAAAAGCACTTCGTAAAGGGAATTGGTCTGTCACTGTTGCCGTCCACCGGGGACAACGAATAACGGCTATTTGGCCGGCGTTTCACAGTAGTGCGTACGGATTGGCTGTTGATGTTGGATCAACAACCATTGCCATGCATTTGTGTGATCTTTCAAGCGGCAAGGTTATCGCTTCTGCGGGTATGATGAACCCGCAAATACGGTTTGGTGAAGATCTCATGAGCCGGGTTTCCTATGTGATGATGAATCCTGGCGGCGACGTCACGCTAACCAGCTCGGTACGGCAGGGGATTAATGATCTTATTAAAGAAGTGACCTCCTCCGCTGATATTGATCCAATGGATATCCTGAATGCTGTGTTTGTTGGAAATCCCATCATGCATCACTTGCTTCTCGGGATTGATCCAACTGAACTCGGGGGAGCTCCCTTTGCCCTGGCAACCAATACAGGTCTAACCGTGTGGGCAAGTGAGATTGATCTTATTAGTAATCCGGATGGTCGGGTGTATTTCCTGCCCTGCATAGCAGGACATGTCGGCGCAGATACAACAGCGGTTATTTTGTCAGAAGCGCCACATTTACAGGAAAAAGTGACTCTGATTGTGGATGTGGGCACAAATGCGGAGCTTGTCCTCGGGAATAATCAGCGTCTGCTGGCGGCATCCTCACCGACCGGTCCAGCCTTTGAAGGGGCACAGATTGCGTGTGGTCAGCGGGCCGCAGCCGGCGCGATTGAACGAGTTCGCATTGATCCTGAAACACTGAAAGCCCGGTTTAAGGTGATCGGAAGTGATCTCTGGTCGGATGAAGACGGATTTGCCGAAGCGACCAAAAAATCCGGCGTTACCGGTATTTGCGGCTCTGGTGTCATTGAAGTGATAGCGGAGATGTATCTGACGGGAATTTTGTCCACCGATGGTGTCGTCGATGGATCACGTGTGGATAGTTGTCCATATATTGTTGCCGATGACCGCACCTTTTCTTATGTGATGCTGGAAGATGATGAAAATCCTATCAAAATCTACCAGACAGATGTGCGGGCAATCCAATTGGCGAAAGCCGCTCTTTATGCGGGCGCCAAACTGCTCATGGATAGGTTCGGTGTTGATACGGTGGAACGTATCCTGCTGACCGGCGCTTTTGGTAGCCATATTGATACGAAATACGCCATGATTTTGGGAATGATCCCTGATTGCGATTTGGAGGAAGTCAAGAGCGTCGGCAATGCCGCCGGTTTTGGTGCCCGAATTGCCTTGCTCAATCAGGCCGCCCGTGATGACGCGGAAGAAATAATTCGGCAGGTTGAGAAAGTGGAAACCGCCATTGAACCTGCTTTTCAGCAGTATTTTATTGAAGCGATGGCCTTGCCTCATAAGACAGAGCCCTATGAA
>JAESPT010000395.1 GCA_016765515.1 Sneathiella sp.
AAGCTGTTCTACAGTAAACGGTTTGGTCAGAACGTCGTCCATCCCGATTTCTCGATAAAGAGAATGGTGCTCCATAAATGCATCCGCCGTAACACCAATAATAGGAAGAGACTTGCAGTCATCCCGTGATCGAATTATTTTAGTCGCCTCAATGCCATCCATTTCAGGCATATGAACATCCATCAGAATTAGATCAAATTCCTCCTCATCAAGCAAATGAAGGGCTTCCAATCCATTTTCCGCAAGATGACACATGTGGCCCAGTTTCTTCAGGAATGCCATTGTAATCATGGCATTCACTTCATTATCATCTGCGACCAGTATCGTAAGTGACCTTTTAACACTCTCGTCACAAATCAACTCTATGCCGTTTATAGACCTGACCTCCTCTTCTGACGCAATGACAAATTGCAGCGTAACTTCAAAACAGCTTCCCACACCGATCACACTCATTAAGCTTATATTTCCGTCCATGAGAGTGACAAGATTTTTTACGATGGACAAACCAAGGCCCGTGCCACCATATTTCCGCGCAACAGAGGAATCTGCTTGGGAAAAAGAGTCAAAGACGCTGGATAACCTATCCTCAGGTATGCCAACACCCGTATCTTCAACAGAGATGGAGATATTCTGCGTATCCTCTTCTGTTCCCTCATGAGTACGCAAAGACAGGGCCACGCTACCATTGTCAGTAAATTTCAACGCATTGCTCAAAAGATTCATAACCACCTGCCTAAGTCGCGTTGAATCAGCAATGTGATAAGCCGCAATGTTGGGACAAATATCGCAGTTAAATTCCACCCCCTTATTCCGTGCTGTAATCTCAAAGGGTTCTATGAGGGAGGACACAATATCTCTCAAATCGCACGGGATATACTCTAGTTCGAGATTACCCGTTTCAATTTTGCTCATATCCAGAACGCCATTGATCAATTCAAGCAGGGTATTGCCTGATTTCAAAATAATATTCAGCTTGCTCCGCTGACCCTCATCCATTCTCGTGTCACCTAACATCCGGGCAACACCAAGAACACCATTAAGAGGTGTGCGGATTTCATGACTGATCATGGAAAGAAAATCTGACTTTGCCTTATTGGCTGAGTTTGCCTGATAAAGCAGTTTTTCAAGTTTTTCTTCACTGCGAAGTCTTTCTGTTATATCCAGACAGATTGAGACGACACCGCCGCCCGGCATGGGCCTGGTATTCACTTCAATAGTGCGATTGCCACTATTTACAGAACGAAGAAAGCGTTGAGGTTCCGGATTAAGTCCAATTCGAACACGTTCTTCAACAAGGCTGTCAATATCGCCGCCACCATAATCACCCCGTTCGGCACAATATCGGATTATGGCTGAATAGGATATTCCGAGTTGAGCAAATTCTTCAGGCAAGTCAAAAAGCGACAATACCTCCTGATTGATGACAACCAAATTCTGGTTGTTATCAAAAACACTGATACCGACCGGAACATTTTCCTTCGTTACTTCAAGAAGCTGCTGACCACGCTTCAACTCATCTTCAACAGCTTTTCTATCCGTTACATCTCGGATAATTCCAGTATAAAGGCGCTTTCCGTGCAAAAACATCACGCGAACGGACAGATCGATAGGAAACAAACTTCCATTCTTGCGACGCCCCATAACTTCTCTTTTACCATCGGCAATTTCCAGCCGGTTTTCATCAAAGAAATCGGCAATATATCCATCCCAACCACCACAACCCAAATCAGGTATCATTTTGTTAAAATCCTGACCCAGTATTTCATAAGGCTCATATCCAAAAATATGAGCCGCCTGAGTGTTCAAACTTTCAATATTGCTGTTGTCGTCGATCGTCACAATGCCATCGGCCACAGTCTCAAGCAGAGTATTCAACCGGGATGTTTGAGAAACGAGATAGTTAGCATCGTTCCGAAGTCTGGACTGAACCAATTGCAACTCGACGCATTCTCCAAAGTCTTTGAGACTGGCAATTTGATCATAGGTAAAGTCACGAGGCTTAGTGTCCATGAGAGAAAGCGCACCGATTTTTAATCCACCTTCAACCGTAACGGGGACAGCCGCATAAAATCGTATGAAAGGTTCATGTGTGACATAAGGGTTATCAACAAAACGAGGATCATTCAGTGTGTCAGAGACATAAAAGATATCATCCTCCAAAATTGCATGGGCGCAAAATGAATATTCTCTAGGAATTTCAGAACAATCGGTTCCTTGCTTCGACTTAATCCACTCACGATCTTCATCTATAAGGCTTACGAGTACAATTGGGACGTTAAAATGGGCTTTAATTAGCCTGGTTAACCGATCAAACCCCTCATCCGAATGGCTATCCAAAACATCAAGACTGTGCAGTGCCGCCAGGCGTTGTTCTTCATAGGCAGGCAAGGTTGGCTTCTCCACACTTCACTCCTGATTATTGCTTTTAAATCAAAGTTATCCAGTGTTTTTTTGCTGGGGAAATGTTTTACGGAAAAACAACGATCGTATATTACATTTTTATTAATTATATATACTTAATATTATGAAATATAATTTATTCAACCGGACGTTTGGCCTACACCCAAAGGAATAGGCCAATTAGAGAATAGAAAGTCCCAAAATTTTTTGTCATAAAATCATTCTATTAAAACTACTAGCTGTATGACCAGGAGGAAAGGTTAAAAACATCTGCGTTACTCTTGGGAATCAGATCACTTTTTAACGATTTCTTTCCACCTTTTAGGTATTAAATTAACCATGGGAGAAAAACGATTCGCACAGCTTGCACTGCACACTGATTTGAGCTGCGAAATGGCTGTAAAAAGGAACGGTATTGGGGGGAGAGCTCGCTTTAAAAAAGTGAGCTTAGATAAATGAATTTGAGATCAGAAAACAGATAGACCGACTACATTGGATGTCAAAAAGGTAATGTATTATGAGCAATGAGATCAAGAGCACTGAAACGACAGAAAATTCCAAAGGGCTCTCGCTGCAAGCAAAGATTCTCCTAAGTGTAATTGGTTTAACGTTGCTGGTGCTGGTTGGCGCGGCAGCGATTAGAATCGTAATGATGCAAGGTGATATGCAAGCAACATTGCTTGATCGCGCAAATATCGTGACGTCCCTTCAATCCAACGCGATTTCAGCTCAAATGTGGGACCTGGACAATGAAGCCGCTGAAAAACTATTGCAAGACATAAGTCAAGATCCAGACTTCCAATATGCTGAAGTTGCTGATCCAAAAGGAAAGATCCTATTCAGTCATGGAGAGCAGGTTGACCCTTCTGCGGTAACCCGCAGCGTTTCTGATATTTCTCATGTTGAAGGCAGTAGTAGTGAAATCATTGGTAAGCTTACGCTGGATTTATCCCACGAAAGTATGATCAGCTCCCTGATAACTCAAATTATCACTTCAATCATTTTCACTATCATCATTCTCGGTGTCATCTCAGCCGTTGTCTTTACCTCATTCCGCAAACTTACTGTCCCGATGGCCAATATGACCGATGAAATGGGAGAGCTTGTTGCTGGAAACCTCGATGTAGAAATCGGTTTCCTCGATCGCAATGATGAAGTTGGAAATATGGCACAAGCGATCCAGGTCTTTAAGGATAGCGCTATTGAAAAGCGTATTTTGGAAGGCGAACAGGAAGAGTCGCGCATTGAAGCAGAAGCCCAACGTGTAGAGACTGAAAAACGCCGCGAACAACGTGAAATTGAAACGGAAGAAGCCAAGAAAGCGGCAGAAATCGAAAAACGCGAAGCCCTCGATAATTTGGTAACTACCTTTGAAAATTCTGTCGGAACTGTTGTCGACGGAGTCGCTTCTGCTGCAACGGAAATGCAAGCAACCGCGCAAACCATGACAGGAATTTCCCAGCGGACGACAGATCAAGCCAATTCTGTATCGCAAGCCTCAGCCAATGCAACCGCGAACGTGCAATCTGTTGCTTCTGCGGCCGAACAGCTTTCAGCCTCCATACGGGAAATAAGCCAACAGGTCACCCAGTCTTCAAATATTACCAACCAGGCGGTTAGTGAGGCCGAAAAAGCGGATGTGCTTATCAAAGGATTGGATTCCGGTGCACAGAATATTGGTGAAGTGGTTTCCCTTATTCAGGATATTGCTGAACAGACCAACCTGTTAGCACTGAACGCAACCATTGAAGCGGCTCGCGCCGGTGATGCGGGTAAAGGTTTTGCCGTTGTGGCATCCGAAGTTAAAAACCTGGCATCCCAAACAGCTAAAGCCACGGAACAGATTAGCGGTCAAATTTCTGAGGTGCAAAATGCAACAACTGAAGCCGTCGAAGCAATTCGAGGAATTTCTGAAACCATTCGCAAAGTGGATGAAATAGCAGCGGCGATTGCCTCTGCTGTTGAAGAACAAGGCGCTGCGACCCAGGAAATTTCGTCAAGTGTGCAAAAAGCCGCTGTAGGAACGCAGGAAGTTTCTTCTTCCATCGGGTCGGTTACAGAAGCCGCTGTTGAATCTGACGGAGCGTCAAAAGAGGTCTTGTCTGCCTCCCGTGAACTTTCAGAACAGGCCGAAAATTTACGAGCGCAAGTGACCACATTCGTTCAAAACGTTAAGGCTGGATAAAAATTTCGTCCCTATATCTAAATAAAGGCGGCTCTTTTAGAGCCGCC
>JAESPT010000396.1 GCA_016765515.1 Sneathiella sp.
CATTTTGCAAAAAATGAAAGAAACAGCGGAAGCATTCTTGGGCGAGACCGTTTCTCAGGCTGTCATTACCGTTCCAGCCTACTTCAATGACGCACAGCGCCAGGCAACTAAAGATGCCGGTAAAATTGCTGGCCTTGAAGTGCTTCGTATTATCAACGAACCGACAGCAGCCGCCCTTTCCTACGGAATGGACAAAAAAGATCAGGTTATTGCCGTATTTGACTTGGGCGGTGGTACTTTTGACGTCTCCATCCTGGAAATCGGTGACGGTGTTTTTGAAGTCCGTTCAACAAATGGTGATACATTCCTTGGCGGTGAAGATTTTGACCTGGCTTTGGTTGATTATCTTGCTGACGAGTTCAAGAAAGAAAACGGCATTGATCTGCGCGGCGACAAGATGGCTTTGCAGCGTTTGAAAGAAGCTGCAGAAAAAGCAAAGATTGAACTTTCTTCCACGCAAGCCACAGAAATCAATCTGCCCTTTATCACAGCAGATGCTTCTGGCCCTAAACATATGCAGCTTAAGCTGACCCGTGCACAGTTTGAAAACCTTGTTGCAGACCTCATCAAACGGACAATCGCACCATGCGAAAAAGCATTGAAAGATGCAGGTGTTCAAAAAGGTGAGATTGACGAAGTTATTTTGGTTGGCGGCATGAGCCGTATGCCAAAAGTTCAGGAAACTGTGAAAACTTTCTTCGGATGTGAGCCTCATAAAGGGGTGAATCCCGATGAAGTGGTTGCCATGGGCGCGGCCATCCAGGCCGGTGTTCTTCAAGGGGATGTGAAAGATGTCCTGCTTCTGGATGTCACTCCGCTTTCTCTTGGCATTGAAACTCTGGGCGGTGTCTTCACACGCCTTATCGATCGGAATACAACTATTCCAACCAAGAAAAGCCAGACTTTCTCTACCGCTGAAGACAATCAGTCCGCCGTGACCATCCGGGTCTTCCAGGGTGAACGCGAAATGGCTGCAGATAATAAATTACTGGGTAATTTTGATCTGACGGACATTCCATCTGCACCGCGCGGCATTCCGCAAGTTGAGGTTACTTTCGACATTGATGCTAATGGTATCGTTAATGTGTCAGCCAAAGACAAAGGCACCGGCAAGGAACAGAAAGTTCAGATCCAGGCCTCCAGTGGTTTGAGCGATGACGATATCGATCGCATGGTGAAAGAAGCTGAAGAGCATGCGTCCGAAGACAAACAGCGCAAAGAAAAGGTTGAATCCCTGAACCAGGCAGAAAGCCTGATTCATACAACCGAAAAAACGCTCAGTGAAATCGGTGACAAAGTCGGTGATGATGTAAAAGGCCCGGTTCAATCCGCTCTGGATGAGTTGAAAGAAGCCAAAGAGTCCGACGATCTTGATGCCATCAAGGTCAAAATGGAAGCGCTGCAAGAAGTTTCCATGAAACTGGGTGAAGCCGTTTATGCACAGTCTCAGACAGAGAGCGCGGATGCAGCCGCCGATTCCGAGGGTGAAAGCGACGCAAAAGCCAGCGCTGATGATGCTGATGTTGTTGATGCAGACTTTGAAGAAGTCAACGACGACGACAAGAAAGACAAGTAAGGTTTTATAGATTAATTTTCTATACAACCTTGTGCTTTGAGACTCCGCTCCGGAACAGGATACCCTGCGCCGGGGCGGCATTTAGTTAAGTAGGACATAATGGCGAAACGCGACTACTATGAAATCCTGGGCGCTGAAAAAAACGCCGATGCCTCCGCCCTTAAGAAAGCTTATCGCAAGCAAGCCATGAAACATCATCCGGATCGTAATCCGGGAGATAACGCTGCTGAAGCTGCTTTCAAGGAAGTTAATGAAGCCTACGAAATTCTAAAAGACGATCAAAAGCGCGCTGCTTATGATCAGTATGGACATGCAGCCTTTGAACAAAGCGGCGGCGGTGGCGGCTTCGGTGGCATGGGCGGCGGCGGCGGCTTTTCAGATATATTCGAAGATTTGTTCGGCGACTTTATGGGCGGCCGAAGAAGCGGCGGGGGTGGTGCCCAGAACCGCGGATCCGATCTTCGATATAATATGGAAATTTCACTGGAAGATGCTTATCACGGCAAGCAGACTGAGATAAAAATACCCACATCAGTGGAATGCGAATCCTGTGAAGGTAGCGGTGCAGCCGAGAATTCAGAACCCGTAAGCTGTTCCACATGTCATGGGCACGGCAAGGTGCGCGCGCAACAGGGCTTCTTTACAATTGAACGCACGTGTCCTGCATGTCAGGGGCAAGGTCGGGTCATTGAGAACCCCTGTAGTGCATGCCGCGGTGAAGGCCGTATCAATAAAGAAAAAACCCTCTCCATCAATATTCCGGCGGGTGTCGATGATGGCAACAGAATCCGGCTATCAGGCGAAGGAGAGATGGGACTTCGGGGCGGTACACCGGGGGATCTCTATATTTTCCTCTCGATCGCCGACCACCGTATTTTCCAACGTGAAGGAGAAAACCTTCACTGCCGGGTTCCAATCCCGATGACAATTGCAGCCCTGGGCGGAGATATCGAAGTACCTACACTCGATGGCGCTCGGGCGAGGGTTTCTATTTCAGCAGGAACGCCCACTGGCAAGAAATTCCGCCTTCGCGGAAAAGGCATGCCGGTGATGAACTATTCTGAAAATGGTGACATGTATATTCATACCATCGTTGAAACGCCGACGAACTTAACCAAGCGCCAAAAAGAGCTCTTGCGCGAGTTCGAAGCTGAAGGTGGTGGCTCACACAACCCTGAATCAGAAGGCTTTTTCACTCGCGTTAAAGATTTCCTCGCAGATTTGAAAGATTAAAAGCTCTCCTCTCGCCAGAGAGGGGGCTTCTATGCTACATCCTTGAACCTGTATTTCAGGCGAGGACGAGTGTGATGAGTGATATGAAAATCGGTATTGTTGGTTGCGCTGGCCGCATGGGACGAATGCTGGTGAAACAAGTCACAGAATCCGACGGGGGCATTATTTGCGGCGGAATAGAGCCCAAAGGCTCCCCTTTTCTCGGGCAGGATATAGGCAGCCTTGCCGGTGTGGGTACCTTTGGCATTCCTGTTACACAAAGTGCAGAATCTCTTTTTGATAGTGCCGATGCG
>JAESPT010000397.1 GCA_016765515.1 Sneathiella sp.
AAAGAGACCTGTTTTTGGAACTTGTTTAATGATGATGCAGATTATCTACTGCGCTGTAAAAGCGGTGTATTGGTCAATATTTCTGGAAATCATATTCCGCAGGGCGGATATGTACTCACTTTCACAGATATCACAAAACAAAAGGAGTGGGAGAACCAGCTGTTTCATGCAAAAGAGAAAGCTGAAGCTGCAAGTGTCAGTAAAACGAGCTTTCTTGCCAATGTAAGCCACGAATTGAGAACACCGCTAAATGCGATCATTGGCTTTGCTGAAATGATAAATAAAGAAGTTTTTGGACCGTTAGATAATCCGAGATATGGGGATTACGTACGACATATTCAAGACAGTGGATCGCAACTTTTAAGGCTGATAAATAACCTACTCGATCTTTCAAAGGTTGAGGCTGGAAAATTTGTCCGTGAAGATGGGGATGTAAATCTCTCTGAGCTGATTAAAAATACGATGATGTATTTCTCAGGTCAGGCCCAGGATAACGGCATTAATCTGGTATTGGAGGAAAAAGTTGAACTCGGCATAATTCAAGCCGATGAAAATGCTCTGCGGCAAATCCTTTTAAACCTTCTGTCAAACGCGTTGAAATTCACGCCAAAAGGGGGTGACGTTACGGTCATCATAGATAAGATTCAAGATAAGTACTTGCAGGTAACTGTTCAGGATACAGGGATCGGTATGGAAGAAAAATCAATCGCTGTTGCTTTGCAGCCTTTTGGTCAAATTGAAAATACCTTTAATCGAAAATACCCAGGAACTGGTTTGGGGTTGCCGTTAGTGGTTTCGCTGACAGAACTACATGATGGCCATTTTGATATTCAGAGTTCTCTTGGTGACGGCACAATTTGCAGTATCTCCATTCCCATAAAATACTGAAATATAGTGAGCTGGATTTATCGGAATTCTTCTTCCGATATGGCAACAGTGATACATAAGTTCATATAAGACTGAGAACTCAATTCAGTAAAATTTGCGGCTATCTGCCCGTTTTCCTGAACGCGGACAACTGTTGCGGTGAACTGGCCTTTTTCCTCAACTTCAAATATATCAATTTCACCCGACAAGATGTCCCCCTTGGACAACCCGCTCTCTGGAAAATCAATGTTGAACCCACTAGGAGACCAATTATTGGCAAGAAAAGGTTTGCCATCAATAATAAGGACAACCCGTCGTGCTGAATTTCGATGGAAAGTACGCCGATCATCTTGCTTGGGGATTTCATTCATTTGCAGCCTCGTTACAATCAGTCATTTCCCTGTTCATGGAATATCGTTATGGTACTTGCAACTTGTACTTATCAATCCAAAAGACTAGATACACTGTTACCGAGATAATCTAAAATTTCATTAACCGGACGCAGGTAATTTCATGTCCAATGCACAAAAAATACTCCTTTTGACCGGTGCAAGCCGTGGTATTGGTCATGCGACTGTTAAACGCTTCAGTGCTGCAGGTTGGCGTGTGCTGACTGTTTCCAGGCAGGCATTTTCTGAGCATTGCCCGTGGGAGGGCGGTGAAGTAAATCATATTCAGTTGGATTTGTCGGACATAGACACCATGAAATCCGGTTTGGACATAATCCGCGAAAAATTGGATGGTGCTCCGTTGCAAGCGCTTGTCAATAATGCCGGTATTTCTCCAAAAGGTTCAGGGGGAGAACGGTTTAGTACTCTCAATTCTGGATATGAGGATTGGCTACACGTTTATAATGTGAATTTATTCGCACCCCTTATTTTAGCGCAAGGTTTGTTTAATGAACTTGTCGCAGGGAAGGGGGCAATTGTTAATGTCACGTCTATTGCGGGAAGTCGTGTCCATCCCTTTGCAAGCTCTGCTTATGGGACTTCAAAAGCGGCTCTGGCGGCGATGACCAGAGAAATGGCCGCTGATTTTGGACCGCATGGCGTGCGGGTGAATGCAATCGCTCCAGGAGAAATTGATACAGCAATCCTGTCGCCGGGTACGGAAGGTCTTGTTGCCGGGCTTCCTCTAAGAAGATTAGGGAGACCAGAGGAAGTGGCGTCGACAATCTACTTCCTGTGTGAAGCACAATCTTCCTATGTGACAGGGGCAGAAATCCATATTAATGGCGGGCAACACGTTTAAAGAGCATTTCGCCTGATATCTAACATTGGAAAAGGCATGTGGTATACCACATGCCTGTCTCATCACTATGAATTTCGCCAGTCGTTGGCTGTCGCCAACTGTTCAGTCCTATCAAGCCCCTTTGTGAAAAGATCGAACATCTTGTTTATCTCCTCCGCCGTGATGATGAGCGGGGGACACAGGGCAATGTTGTCACCGGCAACTGCGCGACTGATAAGCCCTTCTTCTTGCATAAGGCCAACGGCTTTTGCACCAACGGCGAGGCTGCTGTCAAAGGATCGTTTTGTTGGCTTGTCGGCCACAAGTTCCGCAGCTCCGACTAAACCGCTGACCCGGACCTCACCAACAAGAGGATGATCGGCAAGAGCGTTAAATCGCTCATTGAACAGGGGCATAACGGATTGAACATGATCGATGATGTTCCGTTCTTCCATCAATTCCATGGTGCGAAGCGCAACGGCGGCCGGAACTGGATGTCCTGAATAGGTATATCCATGATTGAAGGCGCCGTGTTTCTCACTTTGCTTGACCATGGACTGGTATATGTCTTCTGACACCATAACCGCAGCGATAGGAAGATAGGCGCTGGAAAGAGCTTTTGCGCAACTCAATATATCCGGTTTCATGCCATAGGTTTGCGATCCCCACATCTCGCCCGTGCGGCCAAATCCGCAGATTACTTCATCCGCGACCAGTAGAACGTCATATTTTTTTAAGACCACCTGTATTTTTTCGAAATATCCTTTTGGCGGAACTATGACCCCCCCAGCGCCCATAACCGGCTCTGCAATAAATGCGGCGACCGTTTCCGGGCCCTCAGACAGGATCAGCTCTTCTAATTCATCGGCCATGCGGGTTGCAAATTCTTCCTCCGACTCACCGTCTTTGCCATATCGGTAGAAATGCGGACAACTGGTATGCATTATATTCTGGATAGGCAGGTCAAAATCATTATGCAGGGGCGGCAGTCCGGTCATGCTTGCCGCGGCTACGGTCACGCCATGATAAGCTTTCTGACGGCTGATGATTTTCTTTTTATCCCGCCGACCGAGCGCATTATTATAATACCAAATCAGCTTTACAACAGTATCGTTGGCTTCAGATCCTGAATTGGTAAAGAAGACTTTTGAAAAGTCCGCCGGGGCAATTTCCAGCAACTTCTCGGCCAAAAGAATGCCAGGTTCCGTCGATTTACTGGCAAAAGAGTGATAATATGGCAGCTTGTGCATTTGCTTGATTGCTGCATCAATCAATTCCTGCTCTCCAAATCCGAAGGAGGTGCACCATAATCCAGCCAGTCCCTCAATATATTCTTTGCCATTGTCGTCATAGACGTAGATGCCCTTGCCTGTTTCAATAATCAGTGGGCCTTGTTTTTCGTGCGCAGACAAATTCGTATAGGGGTGGATCAAGCTCTTGACATCACGACTGGCAAGCGAGTTGCCTTGGCTCAAATTTGGACTGCTCATGGGATTTCCTTAACGAGAAATTCTGTGGATGGTTTTGTTGGTGATAAAGCTAATGCCAGATAGAAGATACGTCAATTCATCAAGAGTATTGTCGTGGACCTTTCTTCATGTCTAAATAATCAAAAGAAAAATGAGGAGAAGGCTAATGGGGAGTTTCAAGGTCACCGCGAAAGATGGGGTACACGTTCATGTCCATGAATGGCTTCCGGAAGGAGACGTCAAAGGGGTTGTGCAGATTGCACATGGTATGGCTGAGCATGGTGCCCGTTACGAACGATTTGCAAAATTCCTGAACACGGCTGGATATGCTGTCTATGCGGATGATCATCGGGGGCATGGCTTAACTATTCCAGAAGGAGCAGTTCCAGGGCATATGGCTGATACGGACGGCTGGACAAAGGCCGTTGAAGATTTGAACGGGATCAATCAGGAAATATCGAAACGCCATCCCAATAAGAAGATCATGCTGATGGGACATTCTATGGGCTCTTTCATGACCCAGGATTATATGGCGCGATATGGCGATACAATTGCTGCTGCCGCTTTGTCAGCCACAAATGGTCCTGCGGGAACGCTTGGTAAGATCGCCCAACTGGTATCGCGCATTGAAAAATTGAGAAATGGCAATGAAGGGCACAGTTCGCTTCTTGCCAATATGACGTTCAAAACATTCAATAAGGCATTTTCTCCAAATCGAACAGAGTTTGACTGGTTGAGCCGGGATGAGGCGGAAGTTGATAGATATGTGGCAGATCCTCTATGCGGGTTCGAGTGTTCCGTTGCCACCTGGATTGGCTTACTTGATGCATTGACCCGAATTGCTTCAAATGAGGCGCTCGGCAAGATGAACAAGGACATGCCGATCTATGTATTTTCCGGCACAGATGACCCTGTGGGGGAGAAAACCAAAGGTGTGAAGCGGTTATTGAAAGCCTACGATAGTCACGGATTTTCCAAAGTTTCTCATAAATTTTATCCAGAGGGTCGGCATGAAATTTTGAATGAAACAAATCTGGATAAGGTCATGCAGGATTTTCTGACCTGGATGGAAAATGCTTTGAATATCAAGGGTGCGGATAAAGTAGGCTAATCAATAAATGGATGAATGGATGAACAATCCTATTGTTTTGAAAGAACTAATAGCTTTTTCATCCATTGCTCAATCCGCTTTTTATTCGCGCCAAAATCAGAACCTCCGTAAATCGAACGGCTGTAGATTGCGAGGGTTGATTTATTCTCAGGCTGTTCAATAAAACTGACGGTGATTATATCTGGGTAACGCATCAATTTTGTCCGCTGAACATAATCTATCTGATTGATGTCATTGATATTCGGAAGCGGGTGAACGTTTTGTTGAGCAGACATCATTTCTGCCCATACTTTCTGCAGTTCTTTAATTGACAGGTCAAAGAGGGGGCTTGTCGTGTTGGTTTTTGCCGCGCAGTAATTCTCTGGACATAACAAATACTGATTTGGTTTTGACGTTAGTTTCAAGGTTGAAAAATTTGTCTGTTGAATCTTTCCAACAGGAAAAATAATCGAAAGGGGCTTGTCTCCTAGCGGTGTGAAAAACAGGCCAATTGCAATCACGCTTAATAAGGCTCCCAGACTAAGCAATATATTGATATTTTTTCGAATTTTAATCCTCAATATCCCAACCGATATTTTTGACTCTATCTCTCAAGAGGTACGCTCAAGTATACGCCAAATTCCTCACCAATATTGCAGGATATACGGGCATGAACGCGCCCTTGTCGATCAAGAAATCGTTGATAGTCCTGGGTTGGGAAAATACCTTCGTGCCAGATATTAGGGTGAATATAAAGACCTTTGCTGCCGTCACACCAGAACGCAATAATTTTATCGAGAGTTAAGTCGTCGCCAGGCAACGCGACAGGGACGACGAAAGGTTTGTTATCCAAGGGATAGAACAGCTGACCGCCATCTGGATGGTAATTCATATGCCAAAGCAGCACTTGCGTGCGCGGTACAGTGGCTTGCCCCGTTGATGCGGACTGTGGGTCACAACTCCAGCCCAATACATAGTTACCGTTTACCGCTTCATTGCGGCCCATCAGGATATCGCCATCCCATGTACCGTGAAATATTCCCTCTACAAATCCACCTTCATCCCCGGTTCCATCGTCAACGGCGCGCCAACCCTGCGCGGGCCATTTGACAATTTCAATATCAAATTTATCCGGATTTTCAACAAGGCAGCCATACCCTTCGACCGCCTCATCCGTTGCAACAACCAACGGCACTGAATGTAAGGGGAGTGACGGCTTTTCGTTCGCTTCAAATATAAAGTTTGGTGCGTTGCTCATGATTTCTTATACGGCGCCAGCACGGCGATGAAGAAAGCCCAACCTTGTCAGCGATTTCTGCCACCGAAAGTGCCGCATCATTTTGAATGACGTGCAGTATTTTGGCGTCAATATTATCAAGCTTTATAGACATAATATTTCTCTTTATTCACAATAAACGTAATTTCATGCCTATATATGTGACATATAAAGATTATTTGCAAACATAAA
>JAESPT010000398.1 GCA_016765515.1 Sneathiella sp.
ACAAGCAGACCACTGCGCAAGAGGGGTGCAATGTCACTGCGATGGCGTTGTATGTGGCTGTTTGATAATCGGGCCGCAATGTTCTGGCTGTTGATCAGGGCAAAGGTGGCCGCCATGGAATATTGCGATAGGTGATAGGCAAAGGCGAGCTTATCGAGAAAGTGCGCTTCAAAGCCGCCGTCACTAGCGGCCGTTTCCAGGCCGAGGAGACCTCGCTTACCGGCTTCGCTGAATATGTCACGGGGCGCCTGATGGTTTCTTTCCCACGCCACGATATTTGGCTTGATGATTTCGTCACAAAAGGCCTGGGTGATAGAGTGAAGAGCGGGATTGTCATACTGCATAGGACACCTTTTTTGCCTATAGATTAACAATGTTCTTGAGGGCCGCATAGATGAAAATGTGGGGCCGATTCAGTCAGGGGCCTTTATTGCAGTTTTAAAATTGATTTTTCACAAGTGCAATTTTTCCGTATGGGGGAAAAATCGTCTGGTTCGAGCGTTGTTCTTTAAAACCAGTCTCGTATATCTGATAAGTTTGATACTATACGCGGCTGTGCCTAATGCCGGGCGACGTCATTTGTTTTAAGTGGATACAGCAATGAAAAATGCTATTCGCGGGACCATCGTTTCTTTCAAGAATGATCCCTTTCGATCAGAGGAAAAAGATTTTCTCTATCACGAGGAAGATGGCCTTGTTGTCATGGAGGACGGCAAGATTACGGATGTCGGTCCGGCGATTGATCTGCTCGGCAAACTGGACCCGTCCGTGGAGGTCACGCACTATCCTGATGCACTGATCATGCCTGGTTTTATTGATTGCCATGTGCACTATCCGCAGACAGAAATTATCGGCGCTTTCGGAAAACAGCTGATTGACTGGCTGAACAAATATACTTTTGTCGCCGAACAAAAATTTAAAGACTATTCCCACGCGGAAATGACAGCGAACCTGTTTTTAAGAGAAGCGCTGGCAAGCGGTACAACAACAGCGTCGGTCTTCTGCACGGTCGACCCGGTGTCTGTTGATGCCTTCTTTGAGCAATCAATAAAAGCAGGCATGCGAAATATTGCGGGAAAAGTCCTCATGGATCGCAATGCGCCGCCTGAATTGCTGGATACAGCGCAAAGTGGCTATGATCAGACCAAGGCCTTGATCGAGAAATGGCATGGCAAGGATCGATCTCTTTATAGTGTGACCCCGCGCTTTGCCCCGACCAGTACGCCAGAGCAAATGGAACTTGCTGGTGCGGTTTGGAAGGAACATCCTGGAACGTATCTGCAAACCCATATTTCTGAAAACCTGAATGAAATCGAATGGGTAAAAGAGTTGTTTCCAGAAGCCACAGGGTATCTGGATGTGTATGAGAAGTTCGGCCAAATTGGTCCCCGGTCCATTTTGGGGCACGGTGTGCATCTGACAGAAGCCGAATTTCAGCGTTTGTCTGAAACTGGAACGGCCCTTGCTCATTGTCCCACATCCAATCTGTTTTTGGGCAGTGGTCTTTTTAATGTGGAGAATGCAACCCGTGAGGTTCGTCCCGTTCGTGTTGGCCTTGCGACGGATCTGGGGGCTGGAACCAGTTTTTCACAGCTGTCCACCATGGGGGAGGCCTATAAAGTTGCCCAGCTCAACGGCTACGCCTTAAGCGCGTTTCATGCCTTCTACCTGGCGACACGCGGCGCGGCAAAAGCACTGTATCTGGAGGATACAATTGGGAGTATCCAAGTCGGAATGGAGGCCGATATTATTGTTCTGGATCTAAAAGCAAGTGATTTGCTGGAGCATCGTCTTAAATACGCCAAAAACTTGCACGACATTTTGTTTGTTCTGATGACGCTCGCGCTGCCGCAAAACGTAAAAGCAACATATATTGCTGGAAAGCCCGCAGCCCTTCGCGACGAAGAGACAGGAAAGATGAAATTTCTCTCTCTGTAAATTATAGTGATAGTGCACAGGGTTGCGATCTATGGGTCGTATAAATAAAACATCTTATACGATTTTAGTATTAATTATTATATTTTACATATTTGCAATTACGCATTGATTCGCTCAAATTCAAATAATTAGAGCGGGTTTTTAATTTTATAAAATCAATAATATGTCGCTTTTGGAAATATTGCGCGCAAGCATTAACCATAAGTATCGGCTGAATTGCTTGTATGCAAACAATATTACTTAAATTCCAAGACGCCTGCCGTAAAACGTTTGTTTGAAGTATATGAATATTTTTCATAAAATTTTAACAATTTGCAAAAGCAAAGCGGCAAGGTGTGAGTGGGTGTTTCTCTTTTTGGTTGCTCAAAAAGACGGCTTTGCCAAAAAAATAGAATTTTTGGGGATATTTCAAATGAAAAAAATACTCTTGCTGGCGGGACTTATACCGATGGCGCTTTACGCAACCGTCTCTTCCGCAGCAACAACTGTGAGCAGTTTTGACGCTGCTTATACTGCAGATTACCAATGGTATGACAAGTCAGCAGTTGGGGGGACGGCCAGTGTAGAAAATTTGACAGGACAAGGCGGTAATTTGGAAAATAATGCACCGCTTGGTTCGGGCGCAGCCAAACTGACAACAGGTCCAACCGAGAATCATGACAAAGGTGAAGTTGGCATTAACGGAAATTTCGGAACTGTTCGTGATTTTCTAAATGGCGGTATATTGTCCTATTCTTACTATAAGAGTTCGGTTAATAACGGGAGCCCAGAAGCTGCAGCATCAATAAAATTTGATATTGAAGATCCAAATGCAGTTAATGGCGGCCCTGCAACTTTTGTATTCGAACCTTATTGGAATATTGTTACAGGGGTATCAACTCCCGTACCTATGGATACATGGACTGATATTGTTATTGACGGTACGAGCGGGATTTTTTGGCACACTGGAATTTATGGCGAGGACCATATGCATGGCGATCCTGGAAAAACACTTGCCGACTGGGTGGACTTTTTTAGTGGTGAAGACTTCCTATCAGCAGATATCATTGGAATTTCTATGGGTGTAGGTACTTGGAACAAGGGGCAAACCGCTTATTTTGATGACGTGAGATTTAGCAGCGGTGACAAGGCACTGGAGTATGATTTCGAAGTGTCAGTCGTCCCTCTTCCCGCCGCACTTCCCTTATATGGAGCCGGCCTTGCCGTTCTTGGGTTCATCGGATGGCGCAGAAAAACAAGGACTGCTTCTGAAGCCTGAATAAAAGTCCGCATATGTCGGCGGGAGGGACCTCCCGCTGCCTTATGCGGGAACGCGTCCCCCTAAAGCGGCGGTTATTTCGCCTGCGAAATGTTTGGCTGTTTCTCCCAGTTCCTGAAGGCGTTTGGTTGAAATACGGGCTGCCGGGCCTGAAATTGAAATCGCTGCAAAAGGCTCCGCATATTCGTCAAAAATGACACTGGCCACACATCTAAGGCCGACGGCGTGTTCCTCATCATCAAGTGCAAATCCTTTAACCCGTGAGATTTTAAGTTCTTCCTTTAAGGAATCCAGATTTGATATGGTTTTGTCTGTTAGTTTCTGCAGCCCCTTCAAAGACACAATGCGTTCAATATTGCGATCATCCAATAACATCATGATTGCTTTGCCAACACCGGAGCAATGCAAGGGGACCCGGTTTCCAGGTTTGGAGTAGACCCGCATCATTTCGCGGCTTTCAACTTGCGCCATATAGATCACGTCATCCCCTTCGGCGATGGCCAGATTTACGGTCTCGCCGCTCTCTTCCATCATACGGCGCATGAACGGGCGGGCAACGGTGACCAGATCCCGCGATGAGAGGAAACCGTTTCCGGTGACAAAAGCCTGCATGCCGATCTGCCAATGACTGCGGTCTCGATCATACTGAACATAGCGTTCTTCCTGCAGCGTTGTCAGGAGCCGGTGCGTTGTTGACGGAGCGAGGCCGAGGGACCGCGATATTCCGGTCAGTGTTAATCCAGGGCTGTTTTCCGCAATGACGTTCAGAATCGATAAGGCTCGGGTCAGTGACTGTACTTGCCCCGTGCGGGATTTGGCGGGTTTTTCATTCTCGGACATAACACTACTTTCAAATTCCACATTGTGAAAACATTTCCAATTATTATTCCTTCTCACAGGGCGGCCTGTCAATATGTCTTCAACAGATTCTTGTTGCCTGGGAAACATCAGGCATACAGATAGAGATATGGAAAGGTAAAAGACATGTCAGATCGCGTGCTCAAAGGCAGCTTGCAAGTTTCGACAGAATTGGTTTCGCTGGTGGAAAAAGAAATCGCTGCGGGCCTCGATATTTCAGCGGATCAGATTTGGTCAACGCTGAATACTGTGGTCGGTGAATTTGCGCCGCGTAATAAAGCCTTGCTCGAAAAACGTGAAGAATTGCAAAAGCAGATCGATGCCTGGCATTTGGCGCAAAAAGGCAAACCCCATGATGCGGCGGCATATAAAATCTTCCTGGCGGAAATCGGATATCTGGTGTCAGAGGGGCCGGACTTTAAAGTGACCACTGATAATGTGGATCCAGAGATTAGCACTGTCGCTGGGCCTCAACTTGTCGTTCCGGTGATGAATGCGCGATATGCGTTGAACGCTGCCAATGCCAGGTGGGGTAGCCTTTATGACGCACTTTACGGCACGGATGTGATCGATGAAGACGACGGCGCAACGCGAGGCGGCGCCTATAACCCGAAACGGGGTGCCAAGGTTATCGCTTATGCCTCTAATTTTCTGGATAAAGCAGCGCCGCTTGCCTCGGGTAGTCATCGGGATGCAACCGAATACGTGCTGGACAGCGACACTCAATTACAGGTTCGCCTGAAAAATGGAGAAACAACAGAGCTTGAACACCCAACACAGTTCATCGGATATTTGGGGAACGGATTTTTAACCTCCGTTCTTCTCAAAAATAATGGATTGCACCTTGATGTCCAGATCGACCCGAACCATCCAGTGGGGCAGGATCATCCTGCCGGGGTAAAGGATGTTTTGATGGAATCAGCCCTGTCCACCATTCAGGATTGCGAAGATTCTATTGCGGCAGTTGACGCAGAAGACAAGGCGGCTGTTTACCGCAACTGGTTGGGCCTGATGAAGGGGGATCTTGTTGATCACTTTGAAAAAGGCGGAAAAGAAGTTCAAAGGCGCTTGAGCGCAGACCGGGTATACACTTCCAAAACCGGTGGGGAGATCACTCTGCATGGGCGGAGTTTGCTGCTAGTTCGGAATGTCGGGCATTTGATGACGATCAACGCTGTGTTGGATGGGGATGGCAATGAAATTCCCGAAGGTATTCTGGATGGCGTCATGACAGCCGCGTGCGCCCTTCATGATCTAAAAGGAACGGGTTCGATACGAAATAGTCGAGCTGGCAGTATTTATATTGTGAAGCCTAAAATGCATGGCCCAGAGGAGGTCGCTTTTACAAACGATCTGTTCGGTGCCATCGAAGCAGGCCTTGGGCTTTCAAAAAATACAATGAAAGTTGGCGTGATGGACGAAGAACGTCGCACAACTGTTAATCTGAAGGAATGTATTCGCGCTGTCTCTGAACGTTTGTTCTTTATTAATACGGGCTTTCTTGATCGCACCGGAGATGAAATCCACACCAGCATGGAAGCAGGTCCTTTCATGCCAAAAGATGCTGCGAAAGGGGAGGCCTGGATTTCATCTTATGAAGATTGGAATGTGGATATTGGCTTGGAAGCGGGACTTCCTGGACATGCTCAAATCGGCAAGGGAATGTGGGCAAAGCCTGATGAAATGGCCGAAATGATGACGGCAAAAATTGGTCATCCTATGGCCGGCGCCAATTGCGCCTGGGTGCCGTCACCAACAGCCGCGACGTTGCATGCCATGCATTATCACGATGTTTCTGTCGCAAATCGACAAAAAGAACTCAGCTCTCGGGGGCGGGCGAGCCTGGATTCGATTTTGCAGCCACCGCTTCTTGCCGGTCAGAACCTGTCTGAAGATGAGATCACTGCGGAGCTTGAGAATAATGCGCAAGGTATCTTGGGATATGTCGTGCGCTGGATTGATCAAGGGGTCGGTTGTTCCAAAGTGCCGGATATCCATAATGTCGGGTTGATGGAAGACCGCGCAACATTGCGAATTTCCAGTCAGCATATGGCCAATTGGCTTCATCACGGCATTTGTACGGCTGATCAAATTATGAAGGTTATGAAGCGGATGGCGGGTGTTGTGGACGATCAAAACAAAGGGGATCTGGCGTACCAGCCTATGGCGTCAAGCTTCGACGAATCCATAGCGTTTCAAGCCGCGTGCGATCTCGTGTTTAAAGGGATTGAACAACCAAGTGGATATACGGAACCAATTCTGCATGCGAAAAGGATTGAAGCCAAGGCCCGCTAGTCCCTCTTCCATAGAGAAGATGATGACATAACAACCGTGTTATCATCTTCTCTTTTGTATGGGAAATGACTGCGGCCCTTTGAGCGCGAATTCAAGTAATTGTCAGAAATAAGGACACTAATAATTCCTTCCCAGAAGGACATTTCATTTAATGACCTTGATAAACTAAGGTTATCTTGCCTATAAGATTAGGCGACAGGGATATTGTCCATCCACGAAATATCTTGGGAGAGAATTTTGAGCGCAAAAAGTCGGTTGAAAAAAACACCGGAACCCAGTCATTCCCCGATGGATTTGGGTGTGCTGGAAAATAATGTGGGATACCACATGCGCAAAGCCGTCTTAGCGTCGCAAAGCTCTTTTCTAAAAGAGTCTGGTGTCAAATTGATGACCGGCCAATATTCAGTGATGGAGATTATTTCCCAAAATCCGGGACGGACACAGTCAGCAATCGCCTGGGCTGCCGGTCTTGATCGATCTTCCCTGGTTCCTATTCTCAATCAGTTTGAAAAAAATGGGCTGATTAATCGAGAGGCTGTCGAAACAGACAAAC
>JAESPT010000399.1 GCA_016765515.1 Sneathiella sp.
GCATTCTTGACGAAACAGACAACATAATCGAGATTTTTCAAGCACTCCTTCGTATTAGCCAAATCGAAGGAGGAAGCCGTAAAAGCAAATTTAAGGAGACTGATCTGTCGGAGATTTTCTGTAAGATTGCTGAAATTTTTGATCCCGTTGCAGAAGATCATAATCACCAACTAACAATCGACATCGAGCCGAACAGCTCCTTCATTATCAAAGGAGACGTTGAGCTATTGACACAGATGAT
Organism: Sneathiella sp.; assembly: GCA_016765515.1. Classification (GTDB taxonomy): domain Bacteria; phylum Pseudomonadota; class Alphaproteobacteria; order Sneathiellales; family Sneathiellaceae; genus Sneathiella. The sequence continues at coordinate 242 of JAESPT010000399.1, forward strand.
CGCAAACCTTGTGGAAAATGCCATCACCCACTGCTCTGCGCCGAGCCAAATTAACCTTCGCTTGTATCATGAGCTAAACAAGATTCACCTTGAAGTAAATGATAATGGACCAGGCATTCCTGATGATGAGACCAAACGGGTTATGGAAAGACTTTATAGGCTTGAAAAAAGCAGAACGACACCCGGAAATGGCCTGGGCTTAAGTCTTATAAAAGCCGTCGCGGATCTCCACGATTTCGAAGTTGATCTTCAAGATAACAAACCCGGATTGAAAGCGGTAATTCTCATCCACCAGAATAATTAGTCATGGTTTAAATGACGTTGAGCGGATCGGATTTCGAAACAATTCTATTTGGGGTGTGAACCTGTTGAGAGTCTCAGCGCGACTTTTCAGCAGAAACAGATAATTCGTCTATAGTACCACAACGCAGTGGTTTATCTTGATCTATCTGCAATATACCCCAACTTAAGATGCATGGCACATTCCCCCTCTGTAAAGTGCTGGCCTTGCCTATATTGCGGCGTCTTGATTGCCGCGAGCTTTATTCTCCTCTTTCCCTCTCAGGCGAAATCAGTAGAGCTGATTGTCGGCTTTCAAAACACTCAACCTAAATATCTAATCAAAGATAACAGGTTGTCGGGACTGTGTTTCGACATTTATAGAAAGATTGAAAGCCGTCTTAAGACTAAAAATATTGTGTTTAATTACCCATCCTATTATACGCCCCTCAAACGCATATTTTCAGACATGGAAATGGGCAAAACTCACCTATATTGTGGTGCCGGTAAGAATAACAAAAGAACTGAAAAACTGATCTACTCCGATATTCCGCTATATGAAGTTAAAAATTTGATTGTCAGTAGGGCAGATGACGCAACAGCTGCCAATTCCCTTGATGATCTTGTGAGAAAGGCGTCCCCTGTTATTGCACTCTTAGGATCTTCCACGGAAAAATATCTGAGAAATCATAATGTGCCCATTGAACCGATCAGCCCAACCAGCGCCACCCATGCGCTCAAACTCGTCCAAAAGAGCCGCGCCCGGTATTTCGTCTATCACGATATTGGTATTCGATATCACATCAAAGAAAACTTCTCTGATCAAGATTTCAAATTCGCAGAGAGTCCTGTCCGCCGTTACGATCATTATATGGTGCTTAGTCCGCATATTTCTGACAAAGCAATTTCAGATATCAATCATGCAATCAGACAATTGAGTGAATCAGGCGACATTCTGAGCATCATGAAAAAATATCAATAGCTTCTTCATGGAACAAATGTTGCTCAAAAGGTCAGCGGACAGAATTGCGCAAGGTAATAGTGGCGACCCCAGCCATAACCATGCCGCCACCGATCAAAAGTGAGATGGTTATTTGGTCGCCCCAAAAGGCGACTCCCAGGATGACAGCAAAAACAGGAACAAGCATGTAATACGGCGCGATCATACTGACGGGATAATGCTGTATCAGATAATTTGCCGCGCCGTGGCCAATGACAGATGCACCAATAGCTGAATAGACAACACCCGACCAGTGTTGAACGTCCGCGGTCGCAAGTACCATTGCGTGTCCATCTTCAAAAATCATGGAAAGGATGAAGAGCGGTATCATACCAATTGCCGCGGTCCAAAATGTAAGATTGAGGGCACCAATCCCCGGCATTGTTCGCACGACAATAAGATTAAGCGATAAGAAGAGGGAGGCTGAGATAACCAATACTGGAGCCAACCATGTATCAAATGCCGAACTATCAAATCCAATGACCATCACACCGGCAAAAGATAAAAGGATCGCCGCCCATCGCTTCCACCCGACCTGTTCTTTAAGAACTAGAATTGCAAGTAACGTTGAAAAAGGAACAAAAACCTGATTTAGGATTGCAACCGGAGAAATCTCTTCAGCAATGGCAAGCCCCCAAAACATCAGCGAATAATGCAATACCCCCATCAGAAAACCGACTTGGAGCAATTTTACCCAATAACCGTGCGGCCAACGGACAAACGGGAGCAAAATTACGACAACCATCAAGAACCGGATCGCTGTAAAAAACAAAGGCGGAAAAACGGTCATACCAACTTTCGCCGCCAAAAAATTGGACGCCCAAAGCACATTGATCATGAGCATCAATGCCAAATGTTGTGGTTTCAATCAGGAATCCTGTCGTAAATGTTGGTCACGCTTTGCCATTGTTGGAGAATAGGAGGCATCAAATTCAGCAAGCGCGCTAGTGACGTGGTAAAATTGAGAATGGCAATCTAAATGATCAAAGAGCTTCTACGAAGCATTTTCTTTATCAGCCTCCAAAATTCGCCAACATAGCCACGAATTCTGTAGCGTAAATAATCCGTCCCCATCAAATCTTGGGTTTGCGCCAACGGCCTGTTTGTGGGAAAATAGTATTGAGTAATTACAGAGTTAAAGGATCTTGCGTGACGACGATTATCATCACCGAAAAAACGTCACAGAAGAAAGATCTTGTGGCTGCCATTGGCAATAAATACGGACAGATTTTTCCCGCTGAAGGCCATTTGTTAAGCCTGCAAGAACCACAAAGCGTTAACAGTTCATGGGGAAAGTGGTCTTTCGATCTGTTAAAGCCTGACGAATTCTATCCCACATGCCCAGCGCCAGATGCCTCACCGTCCGCACGCGGCAAGCTTAAAGCCATTGAGGAGGCGTTAAAAAAAGCCACTCGCGTCATTCTGGCGACCGATTGTGACCGCGAAGGACAATTGATCGGCGAGGAACTTCTGCGACATTACAAATTTTCCGGTCCCGTCGGACGGGCCATGTTTACAGCCCAAGACGAAAAAACCCTGCGGGAAGCGTTTACCAACCTGGAGCCCAACGAAAATTACCTCAATCTTGGTCAAGCGGCTCTTGTCCGCCAACAAGCTGATCAGGTCTATAATCTATCCCTGACCAGGGCGGCAACGGTCGCCCTCAAACAGCCCGGTGAATATGGCGCGATTGGTATAGGACGTGTAAAAACACCAACCATGGCGATTGTCTGCATTCGTGAGTTGGAAATTCTCGATTTCACACCACAAGACTATTTTCACATTGTCGCCACAGCAC
>JAESPT010000400.1 GCA_016765515.1 Sneathiella sp.
AAATTATGGTATGTGCGGTCGCGCATTTGACGCGCGGTATCTGTTCAGCTGGCCAAACCATCAAATTGGTATCATGGGCGGTGAGCAGGCTGCGAAAACCCTGACAGAGGTCAAGATCAATCAGATGAACCGCAATGGTGAGGAAATTGATCAGGCCGTGTTGGATGAAATCTATAAAAATACCTATGCTGCCTATGAAGAGCAAACCAGTGCGTATTTTTCGACGTCCAATTTATGGGACGACGGTATTATTGACCCGACCGATACTCGCAATGCCTTGGGCATGGCGATTGCATCATCTTTAAACGCGCCGTTGGAAGATAAGGGGTTTGGTGTGTTCAGGTTCTAACCGCTGATATTTAGATGACGGGTTGACCTGCACAGACTACAATCGCTGCATCGTTTATAGTCAATAAATAAAAATAAGGACGTTAAATATGTCAGGACCCGACCAGGAAATGTTTAATCTGGCCATGTCAGAGGACGCGAAACCGTTACTGGATGCCCTAAAAAGACACATTGAAGAGAATGTGGCACCTATCACGGAAGAGTTCTTTTCTCTCAACGAAGGGAAAGCGGATCGCTGGACATGGCATCCGCGCCAACTTGAACTACTTGATGGTGCCAAGGCCAAAGCCAAAGAATCCGGCCTATGGAATTTCTTCCTGCCAGATGCTGAAACTGGGGAAGGGTTAAGTAATCTCGATTATGCCTACATAGCCGCTGAACTGGGAAAGTACTCTCTTGCCTCAGAAACCCTTAATTGCAGCGCCCCTGATACGGGGAATATGGAAGTATTGGAGCGTGTAGGGACCGAGGCGCAAAAGGAAAAATGGCTGAAGCCCTTGTTGAACGGAGAAATTCGCTCCGCTTTTGCCATGACTGAGCCGGGTGAAGCCTCTTCTGATGCCAAGAATATCAGCACATCAGCCGTTCTTGAAAATGGTGAATGGGTGATCAATGGCGAAAAATACTATATTTCAGGGGCCGGTGATCCACGCTGCAAAATTATGATCACTATGGTCAAGACCAGCCCTGATGCAGCAGCCTCCAGCCAGCAATCGCAAATCCTGGTGCCGATCGACACGCCTGGTGTTGAGATCGTTCAAGGAATGCAGGTGTTTGGCGAAGATCATGCACCGCGCGGCCATATGCATATTAAATTTAACAATGTGCGCGTGCCTGAAGAAAATATGCTGCTTGGGGAAGGGCGCGGATTTGAGATTTCTCAGCTTCGTCTTGGACCAGGGCGCATCCATCACTGTATGCGGTCAATCGGTCAGGCCGAAAAAGCGCTGGAATTGATGGTGAAACGCGCGGGAAGCCGAAAGGCTTTTGGTAAAACCATTCTGAAACTTGGCAAGAATTTGGAAGTCATTGCACGGGCTCGGATCGAAATAGATGCCATGCGTTTGATGGTCCTGCAAGCAGCCAAAGCCATGGATGTTCTGGGCAATCGGGAAGCCCGCGTCTATGTCAGTGCGGTGAAAGCGATGGTGCCTGAAAAAGTCTGTATCATTATCGACCAGGCAATTCAGATGCACGGTGCCACTGGGATATCTCAATGGTCGCCTCTATCAAGCATGTACACCCATCAGCGCCATCTTCGTTTCGCCGATGGTCCGGATGAGGTTCATCATATGGTGGTCGGTCGCGCCGAAGCGCAAAAGCACGACGCTTGGTAAAAGTATAAATGACGAGGGCGGTCTTTTCCGGAAATCGCCCTCTTTTATGGCGTCTTCTCTGACTTGAAAAGAGAGGTGTCTTTAGAATTCTGTAGATGTTTGCAGGGCTTTGTGCCTTATTTATTTTCGGCGCATGAAAAAAGTAAGAGAAATGCTGTGTAAGCATTCGGGAGTATTTGTATTGTCTGAGCCATTATTGTTCCAACCTCTTGATATTCGCGGAGTAACCCTTCCGAACCGGGTGGTGGTGGCGCCAATGTGCCAATATTCCGCTGAGGGTGGATATCCTACGGCACATCATACGGTGCATTATGGGCAGTTCGCCTTAGGCGGTGCAGGACTTGTCATTATTGAAGCAACAGGAGTGACCTCCGACGGGCGCATTACCAATGGTTGCCTTGGTTTGTGGGAAGATGGTCAAGCGGATGCACTCCGCCCTATTGCCCAGTTTTTGAAAAACAACGGCTCCATTCCAGCCATTCAACTTGCTCATGCCGGACGTAAGTCGGCGATGCAGCGTCCTTGGCATGGGAATGGACCGCAGACAGAGGAAGATCAGGCCAGAGGGGATGATATTTGGGAACCCTCCGCTCCCTCCGCCATTGCTCTGGATGATGGATGGCTTGCGCCAAAAGCGATGACAGCGCAAGATCTGAAAGACGTTCGCGATGCTTTTGCCGCTGCGGCTGTTCGCGCGATGAACGCTGGATTTGAAGTCGTTGAAGTTCATATGGCTCACGGCTATCTCCTCCATAGTTTCTTGTCTCCCATCTCTAATCATAGAGAAGATGAGTATGGCGGAAATCTGGAGGGGCGCATGCAGTTTCCTTTCAGTGTTATTGATGCTGTTCGGGACGTCTTGCCTGGCGATTTTCCGTTGTTCGTCCGCATATCGGCCGTAGACGGAATTGAAGATGGTTGGACGTTGGACGACAGTGTCCTTTTCGCACGCGCGCTGAAAGCGCGGGGCGTGGATGTCATTGATTGCTCCTCCGGCGGAAATACGGCCAAGCCAACTGCGCTCGGCCCAAAACGCGGTCCTGGATTCCAGGCACCCTTTGCCGCACGGATTAAAGCGGAGGCTGACATCAAAACCCAAGCCGTTGGTCTCATCAGAACACCGCAATTAGCAGAAGAATTGTTACAAAATGGGTCGGCTGATTTGATCGCATTGGGCCGTCAGTTGTTATATAATCCATCTTGGCCAGCGCATGCTGCTGAACAGTTTGGTGCTGCCGGGAATTTTGATGATTGGCCGCAGCAATATGGCTGGTGGCTTGAACGGTGGGATAAAAGCCTGCAGGCAATGGGCGAGACGGCTCAGCCACAAATTGGTGACCATTACCTAAACAGCAGAAACTAGAAATTCGCATAAAATAAACAAAAAAATCTCAGCGTACCGTAGCAACAACGGATTGGCGCTGATGACTTACAGCGCATATTGAATGCTTGCAAACCAGGAAAATAAAAAATGAATTTTGATGAAATTATACAGGGCCGTCGTTCTATTCGGGGCTATAAACCTGACCCAATTCCGAAAGAAGTTTTAAAAGAAATTATTGAGATTGCAACACGGGCCCCTTCGTCCATGAACACGCAGCCTTGGCATCTTCATGTGATCAGCGGGGAGCCTCTTGACCGCATTCGCGCCGGCAATACAGAACGTAATCTTGCCGGAGTCCCGCCCTCACGGGAGTTTCGGGTTGGAAGCAAATATGAAGGAGTTCACCGCGACCGTCAGGTGAAGGTTGCTGTTCAGCTTTTTGAAGCCATGGGTATTGAACGCCATGACGCTGAGAGACGTCAGGACTGGGTATTGCGCGGATTTCGCCAATTTGATGCGCCAGTCTCGGTTATTGTTGCTTATGATAAGGAACTGGAAGGCGACATCCGTCATTTTGATCTGGGCGCTGTCACCTATGGTCTGGCCCTTGCGGCGTGGAGCCGGGGGATCGGTTCTGTTATCAACAGCCAGGGTATAATGCAGTCCCCTGTCGTTCGTGAACATGCTGGAATTCCTGATAATCACGTTATTCAGACATCCGTTGCTATGGGCTATCCAGATTTTGATTTTCCGGCA
>JAESPT010000401.1 GCA_016765515.1 Sneathiella sp.
AATGCTACGATTGAAGCCGCTCGAGCAGGTGAAGCAGGGAAAGGTTTTGCCGTGGTGGCGTCAGAAGTCAAATCATTGGCTGCCCAAACGGCAAATGCCACGGAAGAGATCGGCTCACAGATCAACAATATGCAAACGGCAACAAATGAATCCGTTTTGGCCATTGAGAATATTGATAAAGTGATCCAACAAATTAGTGCCATCACCACAGGTATTTCATCGGCGGTTGAAGAGCAGAACTCAGCAACGGCAGAGATTTCGCGCAGTGTCCAACAGGCATCGAATGGAACCATAGAAGTATCAACCAATATTGCCCAGGTCTCCGAAGGTGCTGAGGAAGCAGGAAAAGCGGCCCAACATGTTCTGGTTGGAATTAACACACTGGACAGTGTCGCGGATACACTGCGCGGTGATATCCAGTTATTTCTCGATGAAGTACGGGAAGCCTAACTCAGCATTCAAAATAACCGAAGGGATTGCCTAAATTTGGATGGCTCAGTCCAGCCATCCAATTCGCTAAAACTATCTTGCTACAGACCCCGAGCTTAAGGTGCAAGGTCATTTTTGACCAGCAGACCGATCTCCTTCCGATAAACAACCCAAAGAAGTTATTAATAACTTGTATACTAGTGTAATGAATAAGAATTCAGTACATTAGTTTAAAGTAATAAATAGTTAACACGATTGCAGTATTAATATTTTTGTACTAACTAGCAAGCGCAGGATTTTATGTAATCACCATAGTAATTCACACCAAATGAGTTAGGCATGGTGATAGTAGATTCAGAAATGATCATGGAAAGATTGCCGAACATACTCCCTGATCAAATCCTTCCCGTAGTTTGTTTACTATTTTTTATGTCCTAAGGATGGACCCAAATGGGTAATATTTCGGGTAACTCTATTTTAAACTCACTTGCCGGTTTCGAGACAAATAGGAAAGGTTTACTCGGTTTCTGGTGCCTAACGGCTCTGGTATCAATTGCAACCAGCTCTATGGCCTTCAGCCTCAATTCAGCCATCTCAGCGAAAATACTTGTTGCCAAAAAAGGGCGTACCGCAGTTCCTCACAAAGTCACTGAATATATCAGAATATACTACGCCTCCACCCTTGATGAGCAAATAGGTGGAGCAAGTAATGTCTAATATATCGATGCCTTCAGCAACGCTTAGCTTCAGACTAACCATTAAAGGAAAACTCATTGGGCTTAGCCTCATCCTGCTGTTTTTTTTAGTTGGCACTGGATTTTTCTTAAGAAACTTTATTGTTGAAGGTGACAAATCCAGAACCTATCAGGTAGAACGGCAAGCTCTTGTCGAACAGACCATTATTATCAGCAAAAACTTTGGGGATTTAAAATACTGGCTTACAGATCTCGAAGTCAGTTGGCTCGTTGAATCTGAAGAAAATGCACAGATTTCCTATGAAAAACTTCAACAAAACTTGATATTGTTTAAAGATATGTATCCGATAGAAGTGGCGAAAATTAGAAGCCATGCGCAAACTTTCTTTGAAAAATCGATTAATGCCGTTGACGCCTATGTTGATGGAAACCGGGTCCTTGGAAATAGTTTAGCAGCGGAAGCGAGAAGCGAAATTCACGCTGTTGATCTTGTCATGAATAGTATTATTAAAGATGAAAATGACAAAGTACTGTTCAGCCGCAGTTCGGCAAGTGCTCAGGAAAAACAAGCCCTGATCATCTATGTGATCATCGTCGCGATGGTTGTCGTTATGATTGCCTTGGTTACTTATTTTATCATTCGCTCGATTACCCAACCGCTGGCTCATATGACCAAAGCAATGTCCAATTTGGCAAATGTCGAGCTTCACAGCGAAAACCCTGCTTTAAAAAGACACGATGAAATCGGCGACCTCGCTCGCTCATTCCTCCGGATGGCCGAAGATTTAGAGAAAAGCGAGAAAGCGAATGCAATGATGTATGTAGAATTGGAACAGCGCATCTCTGACCGCACACAGGTACTAGAATTTACCAAGAAACGGGCTGAAGCGGCCAATGTGGCCAAATCGGAATTTCTCGCAACCATGAGTCACGAGATCCGCACACCGATGAATGTGGTCCTGGGAATGGCCAGCGTTCTGTTGAGATCAAACCTATCGCCAGATCATCGCTGGCAAATCGGTGTTATCAGAGAATCTGGCCAGGCAATGCTGTTGCTCCTCAATGATATTCTGGACTTGTCGAAGATTGAGGCCGGTCGCCTCGAGCTGGAAATGCTGGATTTTGATTTACAGGATTTGCTTGAAACAATTGAAGCCCTATGGGAATCCAGACTTGCTGGCAAAGGTCTTGATTTTACCATCAACATTGAAAAATGTGTCGTGCCGATCTTGCGAAGTGATCCCGCCCGCATTCGTCAAATCCTGTTCAATCTGATTAGTAATGCCGCAAAATTCACCGATTCAGGAGGCGTTACAATTACTGTAACCCAACACTTCATGGACGACGAAGGTTTGGAAACCTTATTTAAAGTAACGGATACAGGGATTGGCATCGCCCCCGAAGTGCAGCCTCATATCCTATCCAAATTCACCCAGGCTGACAGCTCCACCACCCGAAAATATGGGGGATCTGGGTTAGGATTGGCAATCTGCGAGCAACTCTCCATCCTTTTGGGAGGTAGAATAGGCCTGGAGAGCGAACCCGGTGAAGGCTCAACTTTTTGGTTTACTGTCCAGTGCAAACCAGGGGATGAAAATGCAATCAATACAGATCTTTTTGGCCATGACACCGACTTACAACGGCCCGAGGTCCCCATCGGCCCTTTAAGGATTTTGGTGGCTGAGGATAATGTCGGAAACCAGGTACTCATCCGAACGTTGCTCGAATGTGAGGGCCACGAGTTCGATATTGTCAACGATGGTATCGAAGCTGTCAGTGCCGTTAAACGCGTTCCCTATGACCTGGTGCTGATGGACATTCAAATGCCCGAAATGGATGGGGTTACCGCAACCCGAAAAATCCGCGATTTACCAGGCAAAATTGGTTCTCTCCCGATTATAGCCTTAACGGCAAATGCCATGAAAAGCGATCGAGAGAAGTATCTTGCCGCCGGGATGTCTGATTACGTTGCCAAGCCCATTGACCCCAATGAATTTCTAGCGGTCATTTCCAGGTGGGGCACAGAAATGAAACCAGCGGCGGTATCAAAGGATCGCATCTCCAAAAAAACAAAATCCACCACCGAGTCACCTGTCTTAAACCAAGAGGTTCTCGACCTTCTGTGCGAAAAGATCGGGGATGAGAGAATGTATGATCTTATTGATCAATGCGCAGAACAATTGACTAACAACATCAATCGAATTATCGAAAAAGGAAAAGGTACAGATTTAAAAGCGATACAACGGGAAGCCCACGATCTAAAGGGCACCTCTGGTAGTTTCGGCGCTGCCCGTCTGCAAAAAATTGCAGACGCACTTGACCGCGCCTGTAAAGAAGGGAACGAGAGTATAGCAAAAAAACTGACCCTTGAAATCGGGTTGGTCGGCCTGGAAGCCTGCAATGCCCTGCGAGATAAGTATGGTTTAACGTCTCCCGAACCCAAAGATTTTTTACCGTCAGAACAATTCGCCGCCCCCCTTCCAAGAAAAGTCCACTGAAGTCTTCTCAATATTGAGTTGGATCAATCTCTCACAATAATTCAACGCCTTAAAAGGGTTATTTTCCCCATTTGTATGTTCATTGATACTATGTACGAAAAAACTGCCTACTTGTTTTGTAAAACCAAATGAATATCCTTTTCATCGCAACTAAAGCTCATTTGATTGGCGGATCTCCGATCACAATTGTGGGCAACAATATGGATTGCTTCGATTAATAGGAGAACAAGATGAAACCTCAGAATGTAGTTACTGATGAACAATGGCTTGAAGCAAGGAAAGAGTTACTTTTGAAAGAAAAGGCGCTGACAAAGGAGCTTGATAAACTTGCTCAATCCCGGCGAGAGCTGCCGTGGGTAAAGATTGAAAAAGACTATGTCTTCGACACTGAAAACGGTCAAAAATCCTTATCAGAACTTTTCGAAGATCAAAGCCAACTGATCGTCTACCATTTTATGTTTGGAGCAGACTGGAAAGAGGGATGCCCCAGCTGTTCCTTTTGGGCCGATAACGTCAATGGACTGGACGGTCACATGAAAGCACGGGATATTTCATTTATCACCGTCTCCAATGCCCCACTGGAAAAGCTACTTCCTTTTAAAAAGCGAATGGGCTGGGACTTCAACTGGGTATCGTCTCACTCAAACAGTTTCAACATTGATTTTAATGTAAGTTTTGGATCAAATCGTAAAACCGACGACCTCGTTACCTATAATTTCAAGGATAATGTCTACTTTCCTTCAGATGAAGCCCCCGGTGTCAGTGTCTTTGCAAAAGACGATGACGGTAACCTTTACCGAACCTACTCCACATATGGACGGGGCCTGGACGCAATCAATTGCGCCTATAGCTATATTGATCTAACGCCCAATGGTCGGAACGAAGACCCTGCCAATACAATGAGTTGGCTCCATCATCACGATCGCTATTGAGGTTTTCTGCCAAAAAAAGTGGAGAAAACATATGTGAGAGTTGCCGTCAGATATTCTGGGAAAGCTCAGTCACCAGGAAATCAACAGCAGCTTTTATCTTGAGCACATTATATCTTGGACGATGATAGAGTAGATAAATACCGGATTCCGATGCGCGGGTGACAGACACGCGTTCATTATCTAGTGTGACCTCTTTCAAAACGCCCCGCTGCAAATCCTCGAGCACGCCCCATTCAGGCAACAATGCTATTCCCTGCCCCGAAAGCGCCGCCCTCATTATTGCACTACCGTCATTGCTGATAAAAACGGGATTTGTTTTTAACTCCCGCCAGACATTCTCAGTTTTTGCCTGCCAATGAAGTATCCCATTTGGCCCGCGATAGAGCAGGGTTTTGTGTTTCAAAAGATCATCAGCAATTTTTGGTGTTCCCTGCTGCTCCAAATAGGCGGGGGAGGCAATCAAGACAAATCTGTGACCGGATAGTTTTCTGGCGACGAACCGGTCCGGCAAATTGGCAGACGCCCGAATAGCAATATCAACCTGACTGCGGGCAAGATCAGACACCTGATCTGTCAATTCCACATCAAGTATGATCTCGGGATAAAGGTTATGTAATTTTTCAAGCGCCGGCATCAGTCGGATCGTGCCATAACTGGGCATCGCTGTTATCTTTAAAATACCCGAGGGGACTTTGGATCGTTGGCTGACAAGATCATCCGCATAATCAAGCGCTGTCACGATGTCTTTGACGTGTTCATAATATAACTGACCGAGAGCAGAGAGTTTCACGATCCGCGTTGAACGATAGAACAGCTCGACCCCCAACTCACTTTCAAGATCCCGAATACGTCTTGAAACTGACGAAGCGGGGACTGAAAACGCTTTAGCGGCACGTGTAAAATTTGACGTCTCTGCGACTTTTAAAAAGTAGCGCAAGGCTCTGACTTTATCCATATTCCGTTCCAGCCCCACGTTTATTGTTGCCAAAAAGACAATTCATATACACCATATTGGCCTATTTTATATGGGAATACCCTCCATTACTTTAAAATCAGCAATAGATTAGTGCAAACCCAGTTAAAAGAGCGGCTTGCGCAAACTGACAATTTAGATGGAGATCTCTCATGAAATATACCGTTCACAAGAAAATCGGCAATCCAGCCGACGTCCTTCATGTTGAAGAAAAAGAGTCTGCGCCCCTGAAGGCAGGCGAAGCGAGAGTTGCGGTTCTGGCAACGCCAATTCACCCGTCCAACCTTTTACAGACTTCCGGACAATATGGTGTCATGCCAACCCTCCCCGCGACACCGGGCAGTGAAGGTGTTGGCCGTGTGACGAAAATTGCATCAGATGTTGAAAATCTGAAAGTGGGCCAAACAGTCATGCTGGCGGGTGGCAGCACCTGGCAACAAGAACTCACAGGTCCCGCCGCCGGATTCATTCCCTTGCCAGAGGGCGCCGATATCCAGCAACTGTCCATGCTGACAGTCAATCCGTTGACAGCTTTACTTCTACTCAAAAATTTCGTCGACCTGCAAGAAGGCGACTGGATTGTCCAAAGTGCAGCGAATTCTGCGGTGGGCGGCTATCTGATCCAGCTGGCCAAACAACGGGGTATTAAAACAATTAATATAGTTCGCCGTGAAAAAGCCGTTCAAGGGTTGATCGACTTGGGGGCTGATCGTGTTTTGGTCGATGGCCCTGATCTTGCCGAGCAGATTAAATCAGCCACCGACGGCGCACCGATTGCTCTTGCCATTGACGCAGTGGGCGGTGAAACATTTCCAAAACTTGTCGATGCTCTGAGTTACAGCGGCACAATTGTCTGCTACGGCGCGCTCTCAATGGAGCAACCAACCCTGTCCTCCATCGCTATCATCTTCAATGATGTAACGGTCCGCGGTTTTTGGCTGTCTAAATGGTTTGAGACAGCAACAGCTGCTGACAAACAAGGGGCCTTTGGTGAAATTATCGGCCTTGTCGCCAGTGGTGCCCTAAAAGCCAAAATCAGCGCCACCTTCACCTTGGATCAAATTGAAGCCGCCGTAACTGCCGCAGCAGAAAGCGGCCGCGACGGTAAGGTTCTTCTTATTCCGAATACGTAATCGAAGACTTATTCAATAAGGTCGCTGGATGA
>JAESPT010000402.1 GCA_016765515.1 Sneathiella sp.
GGGCCCAAACGATTAAGCTTTTCCTACATGAATGATATCCGTCTGCCACTCTTTCTGTTTGCTGTGGCTGACGAATTGCCTCTCTCATTTTTTCCTCTTTTTACCAAGGCGGCAATCAATCCCATAACCTGGCTGGATCCAGCCATTGTCATCAGTCTACCTTTAGCCGGGTATTTATTTGCCTACATGGTCGCCTCCCCGTTCTCCCGTTCCCTGTCAGAAAAGTGGGGATATAGAAAGCTATTGCTGCTCTCACTTTTGCCCGTAATCCTGTCAAATTTTGGAATGTTTTTTGCAACTAACGTTATTGAAATTATTCTGCTCAGAACAATTGCGGGGGCCGGTTATGCCTTGGCTGTTCTAGCGTGTCAGGATTATGTCATGGATATGGTTGTCAAAGAGCATCGAACAAAATCACTTGGTATTTTTTCTACAGCTCTCTTTGGTGGCATTTTCGCGGGCACAGCGCTGGGCGGCGTGCTTGCGGATCGTTTTGGACCATCAAGCGTCTTTCTGGTTAGTACGATCATCGTCGTCCTGTCTGCTCTTCTTTTCTATAAGATGATCCCACCGGGCCGGCATAAAGAGACTGAGGAAAAAGAAGACCTTAGCTTGAAATTGATCCTGCAGTCTTTGAAACACCGCCCCTTCTTTGCCATCGTCTTGGGACTGGCGGTCCCTCAAAGTATTATGGACCAGGTTTTCATATCCTATATTTTCTCACTGCAGCTTGATTTGCTTCATGCGTCAGCGGCAGATATTGCCAGAATGCTCATGATCTACTTTCTGATGATCATGATATCGGGCTCATTGCTTGGTGGATTAAAATCGCTGAGAATTTCCACCAGCATGATTGTTCTTGTGGGATCAACACTGACTGCCGGGGTACTAATGATTGCCGCTTTTATGCCCGGACAATGGTCCATGCTTTTGGCCGCTGTTGGCACCGGATTTGGTCATGGCCTTGTTAGAGGTCCTCAAGTGGATCTATCCATGCATCAGGCAGAGACGGAATTATCCCACCTTGGATCCAGTTCCGTCCTTGGTGCCCTTCGAGTACTGGAGCGGCTCGGCAGCATTTTGGGCCTGATCCTGATCGCTGGTATAACGGGTTACTTTGGGCTGGCAGCGGCCATTGGAACGATTGGAACCCTTGTATTTATTGGTATGATCCTGTTCAGCTCGCAAAATCTACACGCTCTTTCTTTTGGTCTAAAAACCGGTAAAAGGTAAAGTTCGCATGTTTAAGTCAAAAATAGTTCAACTTGCCTTTTTGATGCTTGGTATATCCGTTGGCTTCCAAAATCCGGCATATTCTGATGATCGGAAGGTTATTTATTCAGTTTATTGGTCAGGATGCGAAGAAGCATGCCAAGGTCTTAAGGATTACCTCAAGGCCCACAATCTTGAGGCAGACCTGATTATACGAGATGTAGAACGTGACAAGAGCAAGTTGCCCCAATTTGTTGCAGAAGCGCGCAAATTGAAAGCGGATGTCGTGGTTACCTGGGGGACCAGCACAACACTCGGCATGACAGGAACACTTGACGATCAAGGCTCTGACAAATTTATAAATAAAATCCCTGTCGTTTTCACAATGGTATCGGACCCTATCCGATCTCGTATCATCAAAAGCTATGATAAAACCGGACGCAGCAATATTACGGGCACACGAAACCGGGTTCCAGAAGCTCTCAACATCAAAACATTAAGAAAAATCAAACCTGACTTCCAGCGTTTGGGAATTCTTTATAATTCAAATGAGCCAAATTCTGTCAGCAAAGTAAAAGAAATCACAGATTTGCAAAAATCGCTCAATTTTGAGCTGATCGCGCTTGAATTGAAACCTGGAAAGAACGGCAAGCCCGACGCTTCAGACATAGAAAAGCGAGTTGCGGAATTAAAAGAAAAGAAAACTGATTTTATCTATTTGGGATCCAGTGCGTTTCTGGAACAGAACATGGATATTTTCACGGCAGCAGCTGTCAAAAATGGACTTCCGGTCTTAAGCCCTTATGAAAATCTGGTGCGGGAATCCCAAGCATATCTTTCAATTGCTGCTAGAGATTATGATGTGGGCACTTTGGCGGGACAACAAATACAAAAAATACTGGTGGATAAACAAAAACCAGGCGATATCAGTGTCAAATCCATCGACCGCTATGCCTATGTCATCAATATGACCACCGCTAAAAAAATTAATCTGTTTCCACCTGTCAGCATGCTGCAAATTGCTGAAATTGTTGAGTAATCGATACAAGGTCCATTTCTATATATCTCGGAGCAAGGAAGCTTTATAGGTGAACCGGTCGGCCGGATGATAATTCACCCCTGTCCAGATGAGGCGATTATGACTGCCAAAATATCGGCGAATCGCCCGCATGCCAACCTGTCCCTTTGCAACGTTCAATGCATCGGCAGCCCCATCAGGCATCAGGGCTGCAGTGATTTCCTGATCAATGCGTGTGATTCTCTCTCCATACCCTTCTTCGAGCAAAGTGTGGATCATTTGATTGGGTGAATTGCCGATCAAATCGATGATCTGACGATGCGAATCCCGAATATAGAGATCCACATAACTGGTCGCCATCCCGGTTTCCTTCAATCGGCGCAAAACAGTCAACCGCCAGAATGTCTGGTTCGGAGCGCAACCAATCAAGTCTGCCAATTCCTGATCCACAACAATTTTCTCGGATTCCCGATACTGAATTTGTGTCTGGGCATCATGTTGCAGAAGTTCGGCCAACGTGCCGAATTTCTGAATATACCCGTCGTCATTCCCCTTTGACAGGACGGCACTGCCCGACCCATGACGCGTTGACGCCATGCCCCACTCCTTTAACAGACCAATGGCTTGGCGGACCGTCTGCCGGCTCAGGCCAAACTCATCCATTAAAACAGTTTCAGTCGGCAGTAAGGTTCCAATCGGATAGTCATCACTGGCGATGCGTTTTGCCAGGGTTTTCGCCAACTGAAGATATTTGGGATTATTTTTTCGCCGTATCATTTCACTGCATACTCATAATGCCGACCAATAATTATGGCGCGATCATAGAGAGACATCTCCCTTTAGCAATCTCTGTGCAATGGTTTTATTGAGAATTTCATTGGATCCGTCGGCAATATTGATAATACGCAAATATTGCCAAGCCTCCGCAAGCCCGAGCTCATTGGTCAGCCCCATTGCACCGTGGACCTGCATGGCGCAATCTATAGCCCGCAATCCCACTTTAACCGAGTAGGTCTTTGTCATGGAAAGCTCTTTGACCGCCGGATGTCCCTGATCGAGCAGTTTGGTAGCATTGAGACCCATTAAATGAGCCGCGTGAATTTCTGTTGCCGCTTCAGCGAGAGGGAAAGACACCCCCTGATATTCAGAAATCGGTTTCCCAAACGCTTCCCGGGTTTTTGCATAGTCAAGGGCCAACTCCAACGACCAGCGCCCCAAACCAACAGCCCGGGCCGAGTTATAGATACGCCCCAGAGAAACGCCATAAAGGGCGGCTGAAAAGCCATTATGCAGTTCGCCAACAACCTGCCAGGGTTCCAC
>JAESPT010000403.1 GCA_016765515.1 Sneathiella sp.
AAAGCGATCAGGGAAGAGTGCGGTGACGACCTTATTATTCAGGCCACGACGGAGGCTGTTGGAATTTATAGTGCGAGTCAACAGATGCAGATGGTTCGGGAATTGCAACCCGACTCTGCTTCTCTGGCAATAAAGGAGCTCATTCCAGAAGGCTCGGAAGCTGAGGCGAAAGAGTTTTTCCAGGAAGTGATTCTCAAGAAAATTCTTCCGCATTATATTCTTTATTCAGATCGGGATCTCCTGCGTTTCCAAGAGCTTGTGGATAAAGGGATAATTCCAGAATCAAATGCGTTCCTCTTATTTGTATTGGGTCGTTATTCAAAGGGGCAAACATCCAGCCCTAAGGACCTTCTGCCTTTTTTAAATGTCATGAACACGGGTTTTTCCTGGTCAGTCTGTGCTTTTGGCGCTTTGGAGCATGCAACTGCAAGCGCAGCTATTGCAATGGGCGGCCATGTACGCGTCGGTTTCGAGAATAATATGTTTCTTAAAAACGGTGACATTGCTCCGAATAATGCGGCTCTTGTTGGTCAAGCGGTTGACGTTGCAACGGCAATCGGAAGATCAATTGCTCAGGCAAATGAGATAAGGGAGCTATTGAGTTAGAGTAAGAAAATTGAAATAAAATCCAACTTTGTTTTTAACATTATAAAAAGTTGGTTTAGAGTTTTCCTTGGGGAGTAAGAACAATTGCTTTCTTGGAAAAGGCGAATTGTCTGACATATGTCTGGCAAGGAGCGTTTAACTCCAAAAGTGGCCTTATAAAATCACTTTTGGTCAAAGACAGGTTGAGGAGAAAGATATGAGAAAGTTCTTTACTGTAACTGCTGCAGCTGCTGCTGTCCTTGGAGGAGCCTTGGTTTCTTCAGCACCAGCTCAGGCAGAAAAATTTATTACCATTGGTACAGGCGGTCAAACTGGCGTTTATTACCAGGTTGGCGGCGCGATTTGTAAGCTTGTAAATCGCGGCACAAAAAACCACGATATCAAATGTACGCACACAACTGGTGGTTCTACGAAAAACATTAATGGTATTCGTGCAGGTGATCTGGATATGGGCGTTGCTCAATCTGATTGGCAGTTCCATGCCTATAATGGGACGGCTCCCAAGCAGTTCCCTGAAGGTGCATTTAAGGAATTACGCGCCGTTTTCTCTGTTCACCCAGAACCGTTCACAGTTGTTGCACGTGCAGATTCAGGCATCAAAAGTTTTGATGACTTGAAGGGAAAACGTGTGAATGTGGGTAATCCAGGTTCGGGTCAGCGCGGTACCATGGAATTAGTTATGGATAAAATGGGTTGGAAGATGGGCGATTTCGCACTTGCTTCCGAACTTAAATCTTCCGAACATTCTGCAGCCCTTTGCGATAATAAAATTGATGCTTTTATTTTCACCGTTGGTCATCCAGCAGGAAACATCAAAGAAGCCGCCTCTACATGTGATGTGAAGTTGATTCCGGTTACTGGTCCTGTCATTGACAAACTGGTCAACGATAATGCGTATTATGCAAAAACGTCGATCAAGGGCGGTATGTATAAGGGAACAGATGCTGATACACCTGTCTTCGGTGTAGGCGCTACTTTTGTGTCTTCTTCGAATACAGATGATGCGGTTGTTTACGAGATCGTAAAAGCGGTTTTCGAAAACTTTGGTCGTTTTAAAAAAATGCATCCTGCATTTGCCAACCTTAACAAGGCAGACATGATCACGAAAAATCTGTCCGCACCACTGCATCCAGGTGCCATTAAATACTACAAAGAAGCTGGCTTGATGTAATCTTGCCATTGAGGCAGGGATTTTGGTCCCTGCCTATTTTTGTTTTCGCTGACAGGGAAGTGGCGGAAATCCTTTTCATAAAACTGAACAGAAAAGGTTAAAGGGGGGAGTATGAGTAATACACCAAAAGAAGATGGAACTTTAAGCTCTGAAGAGCTTGAAGATCTTGTCGCATCGACAGATACCGGCGGTCGGACACCCAATAACAAGAAGATTGTTACCTTGATGGCTGGCTTGGCCTTGGCTTGGGCACTCTGGCAAGTCTGGATTGCGTCGCCTCTACCCTTTATGGTCGGTTGGGGCGTTTTTTCGGGGCGCGAAGCGCGACCTATCCATTTGGCTTTCTCTATGTTTTTGGCATTCCTGGCTTATCCAGCCTTTAAAAGTTCGCCGCGTCACTCAATTCCCTACGCAGATTGGGCTCTCGCAATAGTAGGGGTCTGTTGTACTCTCTATTTATTTGTCTTTGACAGTGTTCTTGTGGATAGCTTGTTGGGAAGCCGTTTGAGCGACCGCCCTGGCAATCCCAATATGGCTGACATCATCATAGCAACTGTTGGTATGATCATGTTGCTGGAAGCTACGCGCCGTGCTTTAGGGCCACCGTTGACGGTCGTTGCGGTTGTCTTCGTCGGCTACACTTTCCTTGGTCCATATGCACCCGGTATCCTTGCTTGGAAAGGGGCCAGTTTTGGTGCTGTAGCAGATCATCAATGGCTTTCGTCCGAGGGTGTCTTCGGTATTGCACTAGGGGTTTCAACAGGTCTTGTTTTTCTCTTTGTCTTGTTCGGTGCTCTTCTGGATAAAGCAGGAGCGGGCAACTACTTTATTAAAGTTGCCTTTTCCCTGATGGGACACATGAAAGGCGGCCCGGCTAAAGCGGCGGTTGTTGCCTCTGGCATGACAGGTCTTATTTCTGGATCTTCAATTGCCAATGTTGTGACCACAGGAACCTTTACTATTCCAATGATGAAGCGTGTTGGTTTCTCTTCTGAAAGAAGTGGTGCTGTTGAAGTTGCGTCTTCTGTCAACGGACAGATCATGCCGCCTGTTATGGGGGCTGCAGCCTTCTTGATGGTCGAATATGTTGATATCAGCTACTTTGAAGTTGTGAAACACTCCTTTATTCCGGCGATTATTTCATACATTGCCCTTGTCTATATCGTCCATCTGGAAGCGTTGAAGACGAATATGCAAGGACTGGAACGCGCAATTGCTCCTAAACCGGGGAAATTAGCCCTCCTTTCGGCAGGGATTACAGCGTCTGCAATAATTGCACTGGGAGGGGCCGTATATTACCTCTTTGCCCTGTTTGAGCTTTTGGGCTCTACCTTTAATCAACTTCTTGCTATCGCCATAGTATTGGCGCTGGAAATTGTTGTTTATAAAGGGGTGTTTAAAAACGCGTCTGATGGGACACGGACTAAAATACTATCCATGGGAATCTTGGTTCTCTGCAATACCGTGATTGGAGCTTTTGGTGTTTTCGCGCTTATTGGGTCGGTTAATAGTCTGGTTGGACCTATGCTGTCTCCGTGGGTTATCGGTGCGGGAATTATCGTGGTCTATGTGTATCTTGTATCCATATGTGCAAAGGTTCCAGATCTAGTTCTGGACGATCCTAATGCACCGATTGTGGCATTGCCGGAACCTAAACCAACAATTCTATCGGGATTGCACTTTCTTTTACCTGTTGCTGTTTTGATTTGGTGTTTGATGGTTGAAAGACTGTCACCTGAACTTTCCGCTTTTTGGGCGGTTACTCTGATGATTTTCATCCTGCTCACACAGCGGCAGATTTTTGCTTTCTTTAGAAAAGAAAGTCAGCAAGGACGGATGAAGCAGGGGTTCTCAGAACTGATCGATGGTATGATTTCTGGTGCCAGGAATATGATCGGTATCGGTATTGCAACTGCGACTGCGGGCATAATCGTTGGCACTGTATCTCAAACAGGGGTCGGGCTGGTTTTGGCTGAACTTGTTGAATTTCTCAGCCAAGGTCAAATCCTGCTTATGCTGGTTTTTACCGCTGTTTTAAGTTTGATTCTGGGCATGGGTTTGCCGACAACGGCAAACTATATTGTTGTTTCTTCACTCCTTGCCCCGGTCATTGTCAGCTTGGGTCAGCAAAACGGGTTGATTGTTCCCTTAATTGCCGTTCATTTGTTCGTTTTCTACTTCGGTATTATGGCAGATGTAACGCCGCCAGTTGGTCTTGCATCCTTTGCTGCCGCAGCGATATCGGGCGGCGATCCAATTCGAACAGGTTTTATTGCGTTCTTCTATTCGCTAAGGACCGCAATATTGCCTTTCCTTTTCATCTTCAACACGGATTTACTTCTGATAAACGTAACACCGCTTGAAGGGGCTTTTGTCTTTGTAATAGCGACAGGGGCCATGCTCCTGTTTACGGCAGGGACGCAAGGGTATTTTCTGGCTCGGTCAAAAATATGGGAATCAGCTCTGCTGATATTGATTGCCTTTACTTTGTTCCGACCAGGTTTTTGGATGGACATGGTTGTGCCGCCTTTATCAACACGGCGCCGTCAAAAATTGTTCAAGCCATTGAAGAAGCCCCAACCGGATCAGAGCTTCGCTTGATTGTTGATGGTGAAGATGACATTGGAGATCCAATCACCATTACGGCAATCCTTCCGATAACAGCGGATGGTTCCGGACAGGAAAGATTAGAGGCTCTTGGTCTTGAACTTCTGATTGAGGGAGACGACGTCATAATCGATAATGCTGCTTTTGATAGCCCCGCGCAGGCAGCAGGGCTGGATTTCGATCAAAAAATCAAGACTGTATTGGTGCCGGCAGACCAGCCAAGCAAAGCCTGGATGTATATCCCGGCGATGTTCTTGCTCGGTTTGATTTGTCTGATTCAGCGGCGACGGAATGGCGTTGCTGATTCACAAACAGTTACAGTTTGACTTAAGAGGAGTAGATAAAATGTTTAAGCATATTCTTCTTGCTGTTGATCTGGACGCGAAAGGCTCTTGGGCCAAAGCCGTTCCTGAGGCTGTAAGCTATGCGTCAAAATTCGGATCCACACTTCATGTAATGACAGTGGTTCCGGATTTTGGGATGAGTATTGTTGGATCCTTCTTCCCAAAGGAGCATGAGGGAAAAATGATGGAGGAAACCAATAAACGTCTTCATGCGTTTACGGAGGAGCATATACCGTCGGAAATCAAAGTTCAGCACATCGTGGGGCATGGCACTGCCTATGAAGAAATTCTTCTTATGCAGAAAAAAATCGGATGTGATCTGATTATCATGGGAGCCCACC
>JAESPT010000404.1 GCA_016765515.1 Sneathiella sp.
AGGAAATAGGCAGCTGCCAATTGCCGCGCATCCACTCCTAGAAAAAATCGCCTGTCCCGAACACGTCCAGGCTTGTAATTCGACCCCATCGTCTTACGATCCTTATTTATTCTTACTCAACTTCATTACATAACCGATAACCTCGGCGACCGCACGGTAATGTTCATACGGGATTTCCTGATCCAGCTCACAGGACGCGTGAAGGGCGCGGGCAAGGGGTGGGTTTTCCACAATCGGAATATCATTTTCGTTGGCAATTTCACGAATTTTCAGCGCAATATTATCGGCCCCGATTGCGAGGACCATAGGCGCAACATCTTCTTCCTTATATCGCAGCGCAACAGCAAAATGGGTTGGATTGGTGATGACCACATCAGCAGAAGGCACCGCCTGCATCATCCGTTGTCGAGACCGTTGCATTCGAAGAGCCCGCAGACGAGACTTGATCATCGGATCCCCTTCAGACTGCTTGTTCTCGTCCTTGATTTCCTGCTTGGTCATCTTCAATTCTTTATGGTGGTTATACCGCTGATACATAAAATCAAGTCCGGCAATCGCCCCCATAACCGCAACAACACCGCCCAGTAAACTCAAAATCTGCCGCTGGAGCAGCGTGAGAATACTGCGGATATCATACGTCATCACAACGGGTAGCTCATCCATTTCGGGAAATACAAGAAGAAACGCAATAGATCCCACCAGGACCAATTTCAAAATACCTTTCAAAAATTCTGTCACGGATTTCATTGAGAACATCCGCTTAAAACCCGCAAGAAGAGAGAGTTTGCTGAGTTTGGGTTTGATCCGATCCGCAGAAAAAACAGGCCTATGCTGAATGACATTTCCAGACACTCCGGCCAGCATTAATACGCCGAGCACAGGCGCCAGAACATAGACAACCTCTATGCCCAGATCCAAGAAGACATCTCTAAGGTGCAGGGGATCAAGAGCGATTGCGTGGGGCTGTTCAATAAATTTAACGAGATCAAAGGTCAGGGATTTGCCGAGGCCTGCAATAAAGATGACAACAACCATGGTAATTCCCATGGTCATAAACCAATGTCCGACTTCCTGGGATTTGGGAACCTGCCCTTTTTTATGGGCATCTTCCAATTTCTTCGCGGTCGGATCTTCGGTTTTCTGGCTCTCGTCCTGGTCATCTGCCATTGCGCTATTCTCCGAGGAAACGGATTAACGTTTCTTCATAATAGGCCAGGAACCAAAGAATACTGGCTCCAGAGGTTAAAGAAAACACGCCAAATCCAAGGGCAATTTGCAGGGGCATTGCAACAAAGAAAATCTGTACTTGTGGCATCAACCTGTTGATCAGGCCAACCCCCAGATAAAATGTTAATCCATACACTAAAAAAGGTGCTGAAATTTGGAAACCGAGTGTGAAGCTACCAGCAACCAAATCTGATACTAACATAGAAATATCACCAAGCGGGGGCAATTGGCCCACTGGAAACAAGGTGTAGCTTGTAAAAGTACCCTGGAGGAACAAGTGATGCAGATCCGTGACGAAAATCATTGTCAGCCCCATCAGAGTGAGGAAACTACTGGTCACAGCCCCCTGCGTCATTTGAGAAGGATCGAAGAATTGCGCCGCAGCCAATCCGGATTGCTGGGCGATGATTGTCCCCGCAACATGCAGGGAACTCACAGCGAAACGTAACGCCCCGCCAATGAGCAGGCCAATGACCGTCTCACCCAATAATAACAGAAAAAGGGCCATAATAGACACAGGTTGCGGAGGAAGAGTATCACTTACAAAATTCGTAATCAGGAACGTAACGGACAAGGCGATGGTCAATCGAACTCGGGGACTGACAAATCCCTCGCCGAAACCTGGAACAACCATAAAAGCGGCTCCCAGTCTGGCAAAAACCAGCAGAAAGGCAAATATGTTGACGGTGAGAAATTCCTCTAACATAAAGGCCCCGTCCTACAACGACGCTATGCGTTGGGAAATTTGCTCCATAAATTCAATCATTGACGCGATCATGAACGGGAAAAAAACCACCAGGGCAAGAAAAATGGCAAGAATTTTTGGCACGAAGGCCAGCGTCATTTCCTGAATTTGAGTAAGAGCCTGGAAGAGAGCAACGATCAGACCGACACTCAGTGCAACCAGCATGATGGGTGAGGCAACCTTCAACAATACCCAGATAGCTTCCCTCGCTACGTCGACAACGTCTGTCGGTGACATCCCATACCTCTTCCCAATTTAAAATCCTTGCGGGACTAGATTGGCATTTTAATGATGTCTTGATAAGCCTGAATTACACGATCACGAACAGAAACAACAGTTTCAAGGGTTACTTCGGCGCTGCTGACGGCTGTAACGATGTCTGCAAGACCGGCATCTCCGGTAAGAGACTGTAAACTGACTTTCTCAGAATTGAGGCCTTCCTTCACAGCATCCGTGCCCGCTTCCTTGACGAGTTCAGAAAAACTGGGGCCTGTCGCCACTTCGTCTGAGCCAACGGCTGCACCGCCGCCGGCACCTTTGTTAATATTGCTCAGGGCCTTTGTATAGGCGTCTGCTACTGAAATGGGGCTTGTGTCAGCCATTGTCTCTTTACTCCGAGTTCAAAACTTCTGATAACGGCTATCTCAGGATATCCAGCGTCTGCATGATCATTTTTTTAGCCGCATCAATTGCACCGAGATTTGCCTGATAGGACCGTTGAGTTTCCTTCATGTCCATGATTTCTATCAATGCATTTACATTTGGTATTTTGACATATCCATCCTCATTTGCCGCAGGATGACTGGGGTCGTATTTCAAACCAAACTCTGATCTATCTTCAATCACACGGTCTACCTCCACCTTTCTGGCATTGGTTTCGCGATCCAAAGCATTTTTAAAGGTCACCATCTTACGGCGATATGGGTCTTCATCTGCTGTCCGGCCGACACTGTCCTTATTGGCGAGATTTTCTGAGATTACTCTCATCCTCTCCCCTTGTGCCTTCATGCCCGACGCTGAAACGATCATTGATTTAAGCAAATCCATAATTACTACTCCTGATTACTGGCGACCCAGCGCAGTCTTCAGCATGCTAAGATGTTTTTTGTAAAGCGAAGTTGTCATCTGGTACTGAATTTGGGTGTCCGTAAGCAGCATCATCTGCTCTTCCAGAACAACTGCATTGCCTGTCGGAGTGACCTCATAAGTATCCCGTACCTTTTGAGTCTTGAATTCCTGCTTACTGTCCACTTGGATATGATTACCTTGTGTTTTCGACAGGTTCAAAGTCGTTGCATCAGGACGTGCAACCATATCCTTGAATTTCTGTGGCTTCAAATCTCGTGCGCTATATCCTGGTGTATCTGAGTTTGCGATATTTTGAGACAGCACTTTCTGGCGGGTTGAAAGCCATTTCATCCGTTCGGTCAACGCCGCAAAAAGTGGTATATCCTGCAAACTCATCTATAAAACTCACTTAACTCTTCACAAAATTGTATTACTATACCCTATGTTGCAAAGGTTAACAAACCGTAAAAAGGCAATGTAAGACAATCTATTCAGGTACAAAAAATGCCCCCACAAGGGGAGCATTTTCAATTAAATGTAGGGTGCAGAAGTAACGTTTCTCTCTACGCAGCTTCCCAGGCTTCAGGCTCATAGCTCTGAATGCAGGAAACAAAGTTCTCAACCAATGGTGAAATATCGCCAACAGCTGTGACCAGCATATTATCTACATGCAAATCGCCTTCAACAACTTCAGCTGTTTTTGCGGTGATCGCTTCTTTGATGCTTTCCGCCACAACAACCTTGCGATCTTCTATAAGGTCATCCACGGCAATTATTTTTACAGCTTCTTCAAACAATGCAACCGGTTTGCCATCTTCCATAAAGCCGCGCATAAATCGTGCCGTCTGTGGATTTGATACTAAACGTTCAATATGACGTTTACCGCCGGGCACGATAACCGCATCATAGTGATGGGACATTGAAGACGGAAGATGAGAATTTGCAGGGAAGAAGTGACCCCAGTTACCGTCATGCCAACTATTGACCACACCTTTTTCAGGAGAGACGATTTTGACGACCGCTCCTGTTTCAACCAGCCTTTTATGAAGGCCTGTCATGTGAGATTCTTCAAAACCGTTTGCGACTAAAATGGCAATTTTCTTTCCGGTAAGTGAGTTTTCCAACTGCATAATTTGCTCAACCCTTTCCTGGTGGCTAAATCGCGTTAAATTGCGACTGAAATCCTATTTTTCACAAATTAAAAATGCTTCGCCGCCACACATAAATGCGGCCCGCGTATTCGCTGCGTCGTCAAATCTAAATTGTCTTTTGCTAAAATGGAGCATCCACTCCATCGAAACTCAAAAAAATTGCTGAGGATCCACCTGTCAAACTAGGTTATCTACGTCAGCGAGCGGGAACATAACCATTCCCTTAATGACTTGCAAGCGAGAAATGTAAATCTTTTGTGTCTGTCCTCACAAGTGGGTGAATAAAGCAAATATCACCTCCAAAATGGGAGAAACGATACGTAAAATTCGCGCAAAATGAATTATAAATTCTAACAAGGGATCGAAAAATTGGTTTAACTCATTGTGCATTGACGCTAGAATTAGGAATAACAGTGTTATTTTTCGCAAAAGGACGTGTGAATGAAAAACGACCACACAGAAACCGAACTTTCCACCGGTCAGGAATTTCGGGGCCAGGAGGCCAGAGCGAATAAGCTGCCGCCAGAGGTCATCAAAAAACTCACCCGTTTAAATGCCTTTAAATCAACACAAGCTATATTTGAAACCGTTGGACTTATCGGGCTGTGTGTGGGTCTTTCGATCTATTATTGGTCTCCATGGGTCGTAATCCCTGCCCTGTTTATAATTGCCACGAGACAACAGGCATGTTTTGTTCTTGCCCATGATGCGGCTCATTACCGGCTTTTTAAAAACCGCACTGTCAATGACCTCGCGGGACGCCTTATTGCCTCTCCCGTAGGTATTTCAATGTGCAGCTATCGGGTTGTCCACCGTTTGCATCACAATCATCTTTATGGCCGTCAAGATCCGGATATTCCGCTGCACGGCGGTTATCCCCGCGGGAAAACCTATTTGTTTAAGAAACTGCTGAAAGACCTTTTGGGCGGAACAGCCTTTAAAACATTCGCCTATTTTTTTGGAGCACCAGCACAAAATAATGAGAGAATGGAAACGTCTGACAAAAAGACCCGCCCTCTGGATGATACATCACCAATTTTACGAAAAGCTGCCGACCGGGACAGATGGAGCATTGTCTGCTTTCATGTGGTCCTACCCATTGCGGCTTATTTCAGTGGGCTTCTAATAGAATATCTGGTTCTGTGGATCTTACCGCTCGTCACGTTGTTGCAACCTATTCTTCGGTTTCGTGCCATATGTGAGCATGGCGCAGTAAAAAACTTTGACAGCCCTCTTACGGCTGCCCGGACAAATTTAGGACCCGCCTGGATACGGTTTTTACTGTTTCCCCATAGTGTGAATTATCATATTGAGCATCATTTATACCCCTCTATCCCCCACTACAACCTCGCGCAATGTCATGAAGAGATGAAACAACGAGGGTTGTTGGAGAATGCTGAAGTCCGAGATATCCGAATGACAACCAGGTTGGTTATTGGTGCGGCTAAACCGTGAGGCATGGACAGCTTTTATGTGTCAGTCTATCCATTAATTGACTTTGTCCTATATAGATTCTAGGAATCATAAGCATAATAATTTGCGATATGTCAGGGGCTCTATGGCAAATAATAAAGAAATAATGGAAAATAGAGACAAAAACCCTGTCGCCGTGGCTCTTTCTCATGGAAAAGGAACATCCAATGCCCCTGTCGTCAGTGCGACAGGACGCGGAGAACTGGCCGAACAAATCTTGAATATCGCCTTTGAAAATGGCG
>JAESPT010000405.1 GCA_016765515.1 Sneathiella sp.
ATCACCCCGTGTCAGACCAATGTCACTTAGCTGACGCGCATCCATCGCGATCAACTGCGCATATCCTGTGCGGTTATCCTGCCAATTGCGATACTTCCCAACCAAACGAGTAATAGCATCAAAACTTCTCTTAAGAATCGATGGGTGAAAGGCAATTTCACCAAGAACGGCCCGTTCAATATCACACCGTGCAACACCCATATCTGATAGCTCACGATTTGACATGGTCTTCAGCTGTCTGATTGCAGACGCGTTTTGGCGCCGAGCTCGATAGACTGCGGTGACTTTCTTAAAACCATTCACAAACAACGCCCGGACATAGACACTTCTTTCGTAATGAGCTTTTATAATAAACTCATCAATGTCAATTTTATTGGTGTTCGCTGTTACTGGGCGCAACATTGCGATGGCTTCCAGGTCTGTTTTTGTAAAACTAATCATTTTTCTTCTCCTACGCGCTCGGGATACTCTGTCCGACCCCGATGCAATCAGGCAATTTTGCCTTGTATCAATTCCAGCTGGTTTTCATTTGCAGCTGATTCAGAATTTCTAAGTTCCGCTGTTACGGCCTGCTCAATAGACTTTCGGTCCAGAGCAATCTCGACTGTCGCGTTCAAATTTTCTATTTGCTCAGAAACAGTGGATGCGGCAAATGCTGATTTCAATTTTGCCAACAATCCATTTTTCGGAGTTGTCGACCGGTATGCAACATTGTGCTCATAGCCATATGCTAAATGTAGAGCTTGTCCGTATTTTTCATTCCGATTAAACATTTTGATCTCCATAACAAATGCATTCGATGGACTATATATTGCACTGCACACATTAAATAACAATGGCTTAGAGGCCAAATTTGCCTGCTAAGTTTGAAATGGTGCATTGCAGAAAATGCATAGCTCGGATTGAAATGCTCGATCAAATAGGCCATATTCGGGATGTAAACAACTGGAAAGGTGAGGAAAACTGGTGTCTCAACATACACTCCCGGCTCTGTCAGAATTAGAACAATATCTTCACAGTAAAACAGATGATATTGATTTTTCTGTTTTGAAGTCCTCCCTTGCGGCAGCTGCAGCAGCTCCGGATCGGCCTGATAATGACGATATTCTCGATCATATTCTTCCAGATGCTCCCAATGAGCTTCGAATCCTGCTTATAAAAGCCCGTAATAGTTTAAGGCAGTCCATCTTGAGCGCGGTTCATGCGCCGGAAAAATCGCAAGATCGGTTGAATTCTCTTCGTCAAGAAATGCACAGTCAGACAATAGACGGATTTATTGTCCCGCTTAATGACGAATTTCATGGGGAGGCGGCACCAGCAGCATCCGAACGCCTCAAATGGCTCACAGGTTTTACAGGTTCTGCCGGAATGGCCACTGTCCTTGCGGACAAAGCGGCAATTTTTGTCGATGGGCGCTATACCCTTCAAGTCCGCCAGGAAGTGAATACGGATCTTTTCACGCCGCGTCACGTCAGTGATGAACCTTTGTCAAATTGGCTGAATGACAATATGAAACCTGGCCAATCCCTGGCCTATGATCCTTGGCTTCATACGGAAAGTAATATCAACATGCTTTCCAAAATGGCGAAACAGTTGGAGATCTCTCTCGTTGCTGTTGATAAAAATCCCATTGACGAGATTTGGACAGATCGGCCGCCCGAACCGCTAGCCTTGGTTGTCCCCCACAGCGATGTGTTTTCCGGCGAAACCTCTGCTGCGAAAAGAGAAAGGATCGCAGCTCTCTTGATAGAGACCGGCCAAAATGCATCCGTTCATACATTACCGGATGTCAATGCCTGGCTCTTAAACCTTCGCGGAGCAGATCTGCCAAGTACGCCTTTCGCTCTGGGATTTTCTATTTTACATAAAGACAGCACCGTTGATCTTTATATGCCAACGGAAAAATTGTCCGCTGATCTAATTCCCCATCTTGGGAATGCCGTGCGCGTTCATGACAGGCAAGAATTTGAGTCTGGCTTGAAGGCTATGTCTGGGAAACGGGTTCAGATTGACCCGGCTGTAACCAGCCAATGGATTGTCAGCCAGTTAGAAAATGCTGGCGCCCATATCACAAGAGCGGATGATCCCTGCATGTTGCCTAAAGCAACAAAAAACAAGACTGAAATCGATGGCACCCGTACCGCACATATTCGCGATGGCGCCGCGATCACGAAATTTCTGCATTGGCTTTCCGTAGAAACACCATCAGGAGACATTGACGAGCTAACAGCTGAAAGAAAGCTGAGATCCTTCCGGGAACTTGGTGACAATTTCAAAGATCTGAGTTTTTCAACCATTTCAGGAGCAGGCCCCAACGGCGCGATCGTTCATTATCGGGCGACACCGGAGTCCAACAGAAAACTTGAAGTTGGAAATCTATATTTGGTGGATAGTGGTGGGCAATATCTGGATGGCACAACGGATATAACACGGACTGTTGCCATTGGAACGCCAACCGACGAAATGAAAGAACGTTTCACGCTGGTGTTAAAAGGACATATCGCTCTGGCACAGGCCACTTTCCCCACGGGCACATCCGGCAGTCAGCTTGATGCCCTTGCCCGTCTCCCCTTATGGAGCAGAGGTCTGGATTACGACCATGGAACCGGTCACGGGGTTGGTAGTTATTTATCTGTCCATGAAGGCCCACAACGCATTTCAAAAATGCCGAGTACCGTTGCCTTGCAGCCGGGGATGATCTTATCCAATGAACCTGGTTATTACAAAACCGGTGAATATGGTATTCGAATAGAAAACCTTGTTACGGTGGTCCCGAGCCCCAGAATTAATGGAGCCGAACGGGATGTCATGGCGTTTGAAACCCTGACCTTTGCTCCCATAGATCAAAATGCGATTGATATAGATTTACTTGATAGTTCTGAGAAAGACTGGCTGAATTCCTATCATCAGTCTGTCTGGGACAAAATATCTCCCCTTGTTGACGGGGACGTGAAAGACTGGCTGAAGACTGTAACGGCCGCCCTTTAAAAATCGAGATCTTATCGGTTTAACCGCCGATAAGGTCCAACCACTCCTGCTCTGTCATAACACTGACCCCAAGTGCTTCCGCTTTTTTCAGTTTTGTACCTGCTTTTGCACCGGCAACCAGATAATCAGTTTTAGCGGAAACCGAACCACTTACTTTTGCGCCAAGGCCTTCAGCTTTGGCTTTGGCCTCTGCCCGTGTCATTAATTCCAGCGATCCGGTAAAGACAACGGTCTTCCCGGCCACCGGACTATCATCATCCGGCGCTTCAAACGCCTGAACATCCAGCTGTGCCCGCAAAGCCTCAAGAATAGCCCTGTTTTGTGGCTCTGAGAAAAAT
>JAESPT010000406.1 GCA_016765515.1 Sneathiella sp.
AACGCCCGCTCGTGCCGCATTGGAATGGGCAATTCCGTGTAGGCCCCGGGCAACGGTGACCAGATTAACGATGGAGCCAGGTGTGTTCGTGTCCCGCCACAAATGGGCGGCTGCCTGCATCATGTGAAATGTACCATTGAGATTGGTATCAATAACGGCATTCCATCCACCCGGAGAATAATCAATGGCCGCCTGAGGGAACTGACCGCCGGCGCTATTGATCAGGATATCCAGCCGTCCATGATCCTTTTCGACTTTTGCGAACAGATCATTAACCGTCTCACGGTCGCGAATATTGGCGGTGATAAATTCACAATTATATCCGCGTGCTTGTAACGGTTCGGCGACAGTTTTCAGTTTCTCTTCGGTCCGGCCAGATACAATGACTTTTGCGCCCAGTCGTGCTGCCAGCCAGGCAGTCGCGCGTCCAATGCCGCTACCGCCGCCGGAGACAAGAACCACCTGCCCGTCAAGGAGATCAGGCGCGAATTGGACTTTTCGGGTGGCAAGATCATCATCTTCCAGGCGAAATGGATTTTCCTTAGTCATGGCATCAATCCCGAAACAGATAATCAGCGATGATCAGTTTACGCACTTCTGTTGTCCCGGCGCCAATTTCCAGCAATTTAATGGACCGGTAAAGGCGGTTGATTTCGGACTCCCAGATATAACCGCTGCCACCATGGATCTGCATGGCATGGTTGAGTATTTTATTCAGGGTTTCGGCGGCATACATCACCGATGCGGCGGTCAATGCGTGAATTTCACCGCGGCCGCCGCCCCCCACTTCCAATTCATTGGCGGCGCTCAGCACGCGATAGGTCATTGTCCGCATGCTTTCGACCCAGACATACATTTCCGCAACCATGGACTTCACCATTTGGAAGTTGGAGATGGGCTGGCCAAATTGTTCCCGTGTTTTGGCGTAATCTATGGAAAGATCAAGGGCTCGTTCTGCGATGCCGAGGCAAATGGGCGAGACGATGGATCGTTCAAGATCCAGGCCGCTCATAACGATGGCGACGCCTTGATTTTCTTTCCCCACCAGATTTTCGACAGGCACTTTGCAGTCGTCAAAGGAGAGAATTGCAGTGGTGCTGCCCCGGAAGCCCATTTTTTCCAGTTTCTGGGCGACAGAAAAGCCGGGAAAATCTTTTTCAATAATAAAGGCAGAAATGCCCTTTGCGCCCAAATCTGGGTTTGTTTTTGCATAGACCAGCAATGTATCGGCAACCGGACCATTGGTGATAAAGATTTTCGATCCATTCAGAATGTAATGATCCCCGTCCCGCCGCGCTGTTGTCCGCATGGAGCCAAGCGCATCGGATCCTGCGCCCGGTTCTGTCAGGCCAAGAGCGCCAATCTTTGTGCCTTTGCACAGATCCGGAAGGTACTTTTCGCGCTGGGCGTCGTTGGCATTGCGGTAAATATTGTTCAGGCAGAGATTTTCATGGGCAATCCAGGACAAGGCAAGGGCGTGATTCCAGCGGGAAATTCCCTGGGCAATCACACCGCTGGTCATCAGGTCCATATTCATGCCACCATATTTCTCGTCAACCGTGACACCGAAATATCCCAGTTCGCCCATACGCGGAAAGGCGGAGTCTGGCCACCATTCTTCCTTATCCATACGGTCGGCGAGTGGGTACAATTCATTTTTGCCAAATCTATCGACTTGGTCGAGGATTTCTTGCTGATCTTTAGTGAGCTCATAAGCGGAGCCAGCCGCGGCCCCGGCTGATGCTGATATTTCCTGTGACATACCGTTCATTTATTCCCTCTTATGACCCCTGAAGTGAATGCTTGCAGTCCCTGTTCGTGGGCACAAGTTTTTATTGACAGGCGAACTATTTGTGCTTAGTGAATTAAATTCAATAATCGTATGCGTCTCAACTGTCAACCAGCAAAATGTCCAAATAGTAGCAGAAAACTTATAAATATTTTGATTTGAAGCGGGTTTTAATTGTTGAGTTATTGAGAATAGAAGAAGGTCATAGTCGGAAATGAGTGAATTGAATTCATTAGCGGTTCTGGTTGAGAAAAAAGGGCCAGTTCAGTGGATCACCATAAATCGCCCCGAACGGCGTAATGCGATCAATGAAGCCGTCACAACAGGTATTGCTGCAGGGATCAAGTCCGCCATGGGCAACCCCGAAATACGAGCAGTTGTCTTAACCGGGGCCGGCGAGAAAGCTTTTTGCGCCGGAGGTGATTTGCGTCCCTCATTGGAGGGTACACCGTTCAAGACAGATCACAGCGACCTTCGCCATTTTGTTGTGGACCTGTTCAAGACCATTGAAGAGTGCACCTTGCCGATAATCGCCCGGGTCAATGGCCATGCCTTGGCAGGGGGGCTGGGGCTTGTCTGCATGTGTGACCTTGCGATAGCGTCAGATAATGCTTTGTTCGGTACGCCGGAGACAAAAATAGGTCTTTTCCCGGCGACAATTCTCACTTACATGCTGCGCATTCTGCCACGGCGCAAGTTAATGGAAATGTGCATTACCGGCGAAAGTTTCCCTGCCAATGAAGCTTTGGAAATGGGGTTGGTAAATTATACAGTTCCCCCCGATCAGTTGGATGAAAAGGTCGACTGGTTGCTTTCAAGGATTGTGGATAAAACGCCAACAGGCATTCGGCTTGGTAAAGCAGGCCTGCATGCGATGCAGGACATGACCATGCGCGAAGCGTTAGAATATACACAGCTTTTGTTGCCGTTTATGTCCCAAACCGAAGATGCGGCAGAAGGAATGCGCGCATTTCAGGAAAAGCGACCGCCAAATTGGACAGGTCGCTAGTATGACCTCACACACCAACAAACGCACCTATTCTCGCCTGCCAAAAGAACAGCGTGAAAAAGATATTCTTGAAGCGGCTCGCCTGGAATTTTGTAAGAACGGGTATGATGGTGCCATGATTTCTGCCATTGCCGCCAAAGCCGGTGTGGTTGAGGGCACAATCTATAAGTATTTCCATAACAAGCGGGACTTGCTCGTCCGGGTTATTGAAAAATGGTACGAGGGCATGGTCAAAGACAATACGGATCGGATCAAGGGGTTGGTTGGTACGCGCCGGCGTTTGCATCAGGTTATATTGCAGCATCTGTCGGCTATTCATGCAGAACCAGATCTCTGCCGGCTTGTTTTC
>JAESPT010000407.1 GCA_016765515.1 Sneathiella sp.
AGATGAATTCCCGCCTCAACGATCCGTTTTGGTCCGGCAAATGTCGTCGGGGAGGCATGGCTGGACAGATAGGGGTCTGTTAAAATAATTTTTCCATTTATTTTCAACAGGAAACAGGCCTGACCGAGCCAGGTTAGACAATCCGTGTCTTTTTCAAGATGGGTATGAAGATATTGGGCGGCTTTCTTTTGCCCGATGACATGCCCCTCGGGAATGGTAACTTTTTCCCGGCTATAGCGTAACATTCGTAGGACAAAAGAGAGATAGCTGCGTGTCCTGGGGCGCTTTATGTCCGGGTTTGGCAGATTTCTAAATCGTTGCCCCACATGATGAAAGGGGGAAGGTGGGCCAGCCTTCTTTTTGTCCCTGTTGCTTTGTGAAAATTCAAACATCTCCGCTCCACCCTGTCTATAAATTTACGCACTTCATTTTTATTCTTAATACTGTCACATTTATGGGGCCTTCTGAAAATTCCAAATCAATTTTTTCAATGGACCTACTCTGGGTGGATTAAAGTTGATTGTGTGCAAGTGATTTGCAGGATATGACTAAATGTAGATCAATTTAGTTGAGAGCATAGTGTGCATTAATACGGGTGCCGTCTTGTACAGCAAGCGTTTAGCGTTAAATGTAGGACTATCGGAATCGGTTTTATTTCCTAATTCAGTGGGGGAAACATGTTGGTAAGAAAGCGTATGGGTCTTTGGAAGATGTTGTCAGCCTTGATGACAGGACTTGGTTTTCTCTTTTCGCAAAATTTCGCGCTTGCCTCCAGCGAGCAGGAACAGCTTGTGAACAAGGCCGAGATTACAGTTGAGACCCTTGCTGCACAATCAGATATGGAGCAATTTCGTAAACTGTTGGCGGTGTCAAAAGGGGTGGTTGTTTTCCCCCAGGTTTTGAAGGCGGGTTTCATTATCGGCGGGGCTGGCGGAACGGGTGTTCTTCTTGGCCGGGCTGCAGATGGCAGTTGGAGTGCCCCTGCCTTTTACACCATGGGCCAGGCAAGCATCGGTTTGCAAATCGGCGCGGAAGCCAAAGAAATGGTTCTTGTTATCATGACGGAAAAAGGACTTGAGGCGATCATCAACAATCAGGTGAAGCTTGGTGCCGATGTAAGTGCCGCGGTTGGTCCTGTCGGAAAGAATATAGGTGCCTCCAGCACAACGAATATGGCAGCAGATATCTTCTCATTTGCCACGACAGCAGGTCTGTTTATCGGTGCTTCTGTTGAAGGGTCTATCCTGGATGCCAAGGAAGGTTGGCTGAATAACTATTACGGTAAATCGGTTACTGCGAAGGGCGTGGTGATTGAGCGTACTGTTGATAATGATCAGTCGAACCCGCTTAAAGCGGCCTTGAAAGCAGCTGAAGCACCGTAACGTTATTGCTGGCTTTCCAGTAATTTTACAATTCTGCGGTAGCGGTTCTCGGTTGCATGGTCGAGGGCCGTTCGTCCTGTGAAATCGGTCAGACTACGGTCAGCTCCTTGTTGCAGTAAAATTTTCACCGTGTCTTCGTGACCATTTTGGGCCGCCTTGATCAGGGCCGTTTCCCCTTGTCGGCTTTCGTGATCCACCTTCGCGCCAGCTCTGAGCAGCATATTAACTATGTCGGCGTGGCCTTGAGCGGCAGATTGACTGAGGGCGGTATTTCCATTTTTGTCACTGAGATTAACATTGGCGCCCGCTTCAATTAGTTTCTCGACGATACGGGCAGAACCGGATTCTGCTGCTTTGCTGATCAGGGTGATGTTGGATTTTCCGCGGATATTGGGGTTTTCTCCCTTAGCCAGGAATTGTTCTATTCCCTCCAAATCGTTGTGTTCGGCTGAGAAAAAGACGGCGGGGTCACCAAATAGTGCAGCTGATGCTGTGCTATTAAACATAATAAAGAGTAGAAAAACTTTGATTATCAGCTTCATTAATAAACTCTCAAGTACCAATATCGTATAGAATAGGTACAGGAGCGGGGGAAAAGTTGCAAATTTTGCAACAGTATTTAAATAAAATATGTGTTATGTTGCATTGCAGCGAAGGTTGGACGGGCTCCAATATTATACAATTTGAGCCAGCTGTAGGGTATTTTTAAAGGAGTAGAGTATTGCTGTATCAATTGAATGAATTGCAAAAAATGGCATTGTCGCCTGTACGGATGGCGGCACAGTTTCAGTCTCAGATCCTTAGAAGTTCCTTTAATCCTTTTTCTGAAACACCCCAGGTCCGGACGCTTGCTGCGGCCTATGAGCTTTTTTCAGAGACCACACAAAATCACGGCAAACCAGCCTTTGATCTTCACGAGACCACCATTAACGGCAAAGCGATCCCTGTAGCCGAGCAAATCATTCACAGACTGCCCTTCGGTCAGCTCAAGCATTTTAATCGGGAGACATCCCAAAAGGACCCTAAAGTTCTCGTCGTCGCGCCTATGTCAGGCCATTTTGCTACCTTATTGCGCGGCACCGTTGAAGCCTTGTTGCCCGATCATGATGTCTATATCACCGATTGGCGAGATGCGTCTTCTGTGCCCCTGAATGAGGGCGGATTTGATCTGAATGATTATATTGACTATCTCCGTGAGTTTATGGGGGTTCTCGGGCCCGATGCCCATATTCTGGCTGTCTGTCAGCCGGGTGTTCCTGTGCTCGCGGCAATTGCATTGATGTCTGAAGACGAAGATCCCAACCTTCCCAGATCCATGACATTGATGGGCAGTCCGATTGATACGCGCCGTAATCCGACAGTCCCCTGTAAATTGGCAATGGATCATTCACTGCAACGGTTTGAACAGACCGTCATTCATCATGTGCCCATGGGGTATTCCGGGGCTATGCGGAAAGTTTATCCTGGTTTCTTGCAGCTTGGCGGTTTCGTCAGCATGAATTTTGAACGCCACCTGGACGCTCATTCAAAACAATTTGAGCATTTGGTTGAAGGGGACGGCGACAGTGCAGAAAAGCATCGGTCTTTTTATGCTGAATATAACGCGGTGATGGATCTCAGCGCAGAATATTATCTGCAGACTATTGAGACGGTGTTTCAGAAGCAGTCTTTAGCCAAAGGCGAAATGATGTACCGTAAAGACCGGCGGGTGGATACGAGCGCCATTC
>JAESPT010000408.1 GCA_016765515.1 Sneathiella sp.
AATTTCTCCGCTTGTGGTTGCATCAACAATAGCAGCAAGAGGACCAACAGCATTGGCAACATCATTGGCACCATGAGCAAAACTGAGGAGGGCAGCCGAACAAATCAACGGAATAGTGAATAATGTCCGGATCGATTTGTTGCGGTTTTCCATACCGATGGAGGCTTTGGCAATTATGGGTTTGACAATGAAATAAGTTGCGACAAATACGGCTGCAGACAATGAAGCGATGGTTATTGCATCGGGCTTCCAGATTTTCTTTAAGCCTTTCATAATCAAGTATGATGAGAAAACAGCTGCCATGATGGCAACGAGTAAGGGTACCCATTTTCTCGAGGCTGCAACTTTGTCGTCTTGGTAAATGATGTAATATTTGATAAAGGCCAGGAAAGCGGCGGCAATGGCACCGCCCATAAAGGGGGAAATGACCCAGCTTGCCGCTATCTTGGACATGGTTGTCCAATTTACGATATCGAAACCGGCGGCTGCAACTCCTGCGCCTAAAACGCCGCCGACAACTGCATGTGTTGTGCTGACAGGGGCACCAATCCATGTGGCGAGGTTAACCCAGGCAGCGGCGGCAAAAAGCGCCGACATCATCGCCCAGATGAAAACCTGGCTATTTGCCATGCCTTGTGGGTCAATGATTCCCTTTTTGATCGTATCAACAACGTCACCGCCGGCAAGGATTGCACCAGCGGCTTCAAAAATGGCGGCAATAACAAGCGCGCCCATCATTGTCAGTGCTTTTGATCCGACGGCAGGACCAACATTGTTAGCGACATCATTGGCGCCAATGTTCAAGGCCATATAGCCGCCGATAATTGCCGCGACAATGACAAGTGTGGAATGTTCGCCTGCACCGATAACACTGGCAGCAAATACCCAGACAACAAGTAGGAAAAGAAGGGCAAGAGCCAGCGCTTTATACGTCTGGGTAGCCTGCAAAGTCTGTGTTTCAATCTGAACGATACGGTCCAGATCCTTATCAAGCGTCTTTTTTACCACGTAACCGTCCTATATCGCTGTCGCATATCATTTATGCAGCCGTAATTACCCACTGTTCGCTTGTCGCAGAGTCTTAGAAAAATTGAGTGAGAAAGGCAATCAGAGATTCATAAATTTGACTTATAAGTAAATATTTCCTATTTTATTATATATTAATGAAAATAATTCTGTAAATATTCAAAAATTAGAAAAATAAACTGATTTACTTTGGTGGTGGGCGCTTATGGATATGCAAGATCGGCAAATACTAAATATTTTGCAGAAAGACGGACGGCGTTCCTATTCTGAAATTGGAAATTCAGTGGGGCTTTCAACGACTGCTGTGAAAGATAGAATTGACAAGCTCATCAAGAATAGTGTTTTGCAGAATTTTTCGGCCGAGATTTCCGAAAATTCTGTGGGTCTCGGAGTGATTGCTTTCATTCTTGTTGGCATTGATAACCCGGACGATTGCGAAGCATTTGAACGGATGGCGTCCAATGTTTCACAAATACAGGAGTGTCACCACATCACCGGTGGATTCAACTATATTTTGAAAGTTCTCACCACGGATATGGCTGCACTGGAAACACTCTTGTCCAAACATATCAAAATGACAGGCATTGTCAGTAGGACAGAAACAACAATCGTTTTCTCCAGCATCAAAAATAGTAATTTCGTCGATTGTGTTTTGAGAGAGAATTGAAAATGTCTGAACTTCTTATTCTCTTTATCAAGGGACTGGGCCTGGGAGCTGCCGTGGCGGCCCCTGTTGGCCCCGTCGGTGCTCTCTGTATCCGGCGCGCCGTCATTCTCGGTCGCATCCCAGCCATTACCTCCGGGATTGGTGCCGCCGTGGCGGACGCTTTTTATGGATCAGTTGCGGCATTCGGTCTGACCGCTGTCTCAGCATTTATGATTCAATATCAAGATCCAGCGGCTTTGATTGGAGGACTGTTTCTTCTATGGCTCTCCTTTCGGATCGTCCGATCGAGTGGAGAGACGGCGGTTCCTGCAAAAACGGAAACATCAAAATCCAAATTGAAAGGTTTCGTCACGACCTTCCTTCTGACAATGACCAATCCTGTAACCATTCTGTCATTTATCGCTATTTTTGCTGGCATTGGTTTTATTAATACGGCCAGCGGCGGAAAATCTGCGTCTTTATTGGTTTTAGGTGTTTTCCTAGGCTCTACGCTGTGGTGGGTGTTTCTCGCTTTTTTTGCGACTTTTTTGCAAAAGCGACTTGGGAATCACTTTACGTCATTTGTTAATATAGGGTCCGCCGTCATTATTGGCTTGTTTGGACTGTTCACCTTGGCTAGCTTGTTGGTTTCATAAATCTACAATGATCCAGCCGATGTTTTGGTTTGATCGCATAAAAACAGGTGGGGACCATCGAATGAACATTCTTCCTGAAATTCAGGCTATTCATGATGAGATGACTGAATGGCGACATCGGATTCACATGCATCCAGAAACCGCTTTTGAAGAATTTCAAACCGCTGATTTCGTTGCAGAAAAGCTGGAGAGTTTTGGTCTTGAGGTCCATCGAGGTCTGGCCAAAACTGGCGTCGTGGGGACTCTCAAAAGCGGAAAAGGAAACCGGGCCATTGGATTGAGGGCCGATATGGATGCTCTTGATTTACAAGAGTTAAACGAGTTTGAACACCGTTCCAAAATTGATGGAAAAATGCATGG
Organism: Sneathiella sp.; assembly: GCA_016765515.1. Classification (GTDB taxonomy): domain Bacteria; phylum Pseudomonadota; class Alphaproteobacteria; order Sneathiellales; family Sneathiellaceae; genus Sneathiella. Next base: position 2,689 of record JAESPT010000408.1, read on the forward strand.
CTGCGGTCATGATGGCCATACAGTTATGCTTCTTGGCGCTGCAAAATATTTATCTCAATCCAAAAATTTTGACGGGACCGTTCAGTTTATCTTTCAGCCCGCAGAAGAAAATGTGGCCGGCGGACGGGTGATGATCAGTGATGGGCTCTTCGAAAAATTCCCGGTGGATAGTGTTTACGGAATGCACAATATGCCAGGCTTTGAAGAAGGGAGTTTTGCTGTTCGTAAAGGCCCGTTGATGGCGTCTGCTGATTTTTTTGAAGCCAGAATTGTCGGGAGTGGCGGCCATGGTGCTTTTCCGCATCAGACGATCGATCCCATTGTTGTTGGCTGTGATGTGGTCAGTGCCTGGCAGAAGATAGTCAGCCGCAATGTTGATCCTCTAAAATCAGCTGTGATCACTGTC
>JAESPT010000409.1 GCA_016765515.1 Sneathiella sp.
ACACGGACAAAGTAGTCGACAACAAGACCTTTCCTGTATAAACCGTTGCTTTTCCCTCAAGAAAGAAACGCACAGTTCTTAAAGACGTACGGCTTAATCGGTATCGCCACAATCGATAGCGGGCAAATTGCCAAAAGCCATACAACAATGCAAAATTCACGACCTGTTCAATGCCCAAAAAATTGGGATCGGCGATTGTCAGAAATTGTAAAAGTATACCAATTGCAGTGAACAACACGCTCAGGACCACCATACCGATCAGGAATCCAATAAACAGTTCCTTGGCCGTACCGTGATATTCGAGCCTGTCTTGTCCGACTTTAACACCTTGCCACAGAAGCTTGCGTATATGAGTTTTTCCCCAGAAGCGATAAAATCCAAAAGTCAGCAGACCAAGAATTTTATTTTTTATCAGTCGCCCAGCAAGTGATTTACGGGACACATCGAATGTTACGAATGGCTGCAAAGATTGATCTGCATCCAAGGACCAAGGCATTGATGTTGAGCCGCTACTTGTGATGCTATTCTCTTCTGACATGAATGGATTTCTCTAGATTAATCGTTGTTAGATCTACCACTATCCAGGAGACCATAAGAGAGAATAGGTTAATTTTTTACACACGCATCTTTTTTCAAGAAATCCAATTGAACCAGTTTCCCATCCAAAGAAAAATCCCTGTATTTTAATACCAAGTCGGTTGCGACGCCATTTTCATACATTTTCAAGCTAATTTCATAGTCTGGCTCGTTTGCCGGCCCCCTAAGATCAAAATAGGCTAGCTGGACGGGCCAGTAGGAAATATTCTCCATGCCATCTCTTATTGCCATATCTTGAGAAGCAGCACTTTTCTTGCCAATGACTGTCAAACTATCCTGCAAACCTTCTTTACCATTACCGTCATAGACCTTAGCAGAAACCAGGTTTTTTCCGTCTCTGGCTGATTGCAGAATTATTTTTGTATGTGCCGTCGGAAAAATAACGTCTTTGGGAAGATCAAGATTATCTTCCCCATTATCCTTAAAAGTCACAATACCTTTTTCTTCATCTTTCGTTGCGACACCATCAAATATCTGTATGGGACGACCGTTCAAAATATTTGATACAGAAAATCGCATCACATCGCCCAACTTGTCCTCCCACGTAGACAGATGATAATCAGAAGTAATAACACCGCCGTCAATATTGCTCAGTTCAATGAGCATGCGTTGATTGAGAACATACCCTTCGCAGCCATTTTCCACTTCCATCACGATCCGGCCCCTGACATTTTCAATCCCGCCATCCCGCTTTGTGTCCTTTAATGTCAGATCATAGACAGCACGATGAGAGGCCAATGGAACCGGCCCAGCCGCAACTATAAAAGAAGGCGCTAAGAATGTTGTGAGTAGAACTGTGAGGGCGAAAACAGGAACCAATGGGTTATTCATGTATGTGATATTCCAAAACAGGGCAACCTGCCCAATAAACCGGGACCGACAAAGTTACAAGGCAGACAAAGGAAATAGTAAACCCCATTCGACGCTATGTGAAGATTAAAGAGTTCAAATAAAGGTAAATCCGGTTCCAGAACCGGCACATTTTATCCAAGGAAGCGGAAAAAAATTCCCCCTCTGCAGATTTCGGTATTAATGCATCCGAGAAATTTCATCATAACATCCTGTTATTCAATAATATTCACCGGGCAACAGCTATTGGCATGCGGTTTGCAATTGTTAGATCGAAGACTGAAATTGTCTTTCGTTAAGTGCCAAGTGGACGGCGAAGTCGTTCAATTATGTCAAGGAGTAGTACTATGTCAGGATCCCAATTTGTAGAAGCCATCCAAAATACTGGTATGTTGCCTTCTCAGGAAGGAGACGTCACTGTTTATCTTGAAAATCTAGCAACACGTCTCAAGGATTCAAATCGCAATGAACCAGAGAATGAAGATCGCCATTGGAATCTGATTAATAGAGTTCTAGCCTATGCTGCAAGTGCTGAACAACATATCGCCGAACAAAAACTGCGCATTCGTGAATTGGAGGATCTCTCCACCACCGACGAACTGACCGGGCTGAACAATCGCCGCGGACTACGGGATTTTCTTAATCGGGCAATTTCATCCGCACGCCGCCACACCGAAGCTGGTATTGTCGCTTTTTTAGATCTTGATGACTTTAAACGCATCAATGATTTTCACGGGCATGACGCAGGAGATCAGGTTCTACGCCAACTTGCGGCCATATTGATGTCCAACCTCAGAGATACAGACTTTGTAGCCCGACTCGGCGGCGACGAATTCGTCTTCATTCTAGACCGTGCTGACTATGCCAAAGGCATGGCCCGCGCTGAAGAAATTCGCGACATGCTTTGCGAAAGCGTCATACCTCTAAAACGCGGTGATGTTCCCCTATCTGTTAGCATGGGTATCTCCAAGTACGATTGCGACAGCTGCTATGACACTATCTTGCGGGAAGCCGATCAGGCAATGTATGAGGACAAAAGAAAACGGCGGGCCTTAGCACGATAATTCTGCTTCTTCACACGCGCCTGTAAAAGCAGTGCAATCTCGGATTTTAAAAAGTTCCTTGGGGATACGGACTCCCCTTAGGCTATGAAAACCAATAGATTCCAAATGTTTATAGTGGTGATGAGCTGCTTTCACAAATTCGCCGGAGATTAGCAGATTTGTTTCCTGCGCATCACAAAGACTTTCAATCCGGCTCACTTCATTGACAGCAGGACCGACAACCGTAAAATCCAATCTGTTTTGCGACCCGACATTACCGTACATCACTTCCCCGACATGGAGGGCGATATCTAACTCCATTGTCGGCAAGCCAGCGGACTGGCGCTCCAGGTTTAATTCTTTTACACCTGCGATCATCTTCAGAGACGTAACCAGCGCGATTTCACATCGATCAGCCTCCTCCTGATCCGACAATGTAAAGGTTGCCAGCATGCCGTCCCCCATAAACTTCAGGACTTCCCCTCCGGCATCTTCAATGGGCTCCGCCATACGTTCAAGATATTGATTTAGAGTGCCTACGATATCTTCCTGATCGATCATGTCAGACAATATCGTAAAACCGCGTAAATCGGCAAAAACGAGAACAGCTGAAATTGATTGCGCGGAACCACGTTTTATTTCTCCGGCTAAAACTTTCTGGGATGTCCCGCGCCCTACATAAGTTCTGAGAACTGTTTCCGCAGCCTCGAAAGAAGCAATACTCTTCATCGCCAAAGCAAATAACGGGATCACTCGTTTTAACAGTGCAAATTCTTCTTTGGTAAAACCGCCAGGAGATCCACTGGCCCAAGACGTGATTAATCCGGAAGACTTTTCACGCAATTGATCTTGAAATCCCCAACCAAAATCAAAAATTTGGCTAAACCAATCCGTAATACCTTGCTCCTTAAACTCCACAAGAACAGGAAAATCCAAATCGTCATTACCCTCTAAACGACGGTGCATAAAGTTCACACCATTATTCAACATGAAGAAAAATGGACTGGAAAACCAGCCTTCTCCCGGTTCTTCAGAATGAAGGACATGTGTATTTACAACGATCCCCTCATCCTGGCGCCAAGTATACATAAACGCACTCACTTGCGGATGTATTGTACTCAGAGCGATGTTCCCACGAACTAAGTTTACACCGATCTCATTCAGTCGCTCACAAAGCTCAGCGATCAATTGATCCGCCGAACTACCATTCATACCAACCTCAATAAGCCAGGAGAACAATTCTTCCTCCCGAGTTCTCGGCGGAAAATGGTTGCAACTTTCAACAAGTTTTTTGTTGGGAAGACCCATGGGGTAAACTTTCAGGATGTGGCTAGAAACGCATAACGTAAATCAAGCTATACATATAATATGACTTTAGCATATTTGAAGTGTTGACACGAATTTTTCTCCAAAAATTATTGTTTGAAATACAACAATCTGTGTTGGCGCAACTCCTTCAAACTGCTAAAATAATTATCGGCAGACACGCTTTCGCACTACAATTTAGTTATACGAGGGACCTATGGCAGGTCAATTAAAGAAATACTGGCAGAACTATATAGATGGCCAATGGGTAGACAGTACAAATGGCGAGTG
>JAESPT010000410.1 GCA_016765515.1 Sneathiella sp.
GAATCCATGACGGATCTTCAATTAATGGATATTGGTGTCTCCCGCTCCGGCATTAAAGCTGCAGTAACAGGCGATCTCTACCGATAATTCGGTTACAAAATTGGTTGGCAGATCGTTCGCCATAGGGATCTCGACATTAAAGCGCTCGGGGAGTCTTGTTTGCACCGCTATGGTCAGATAAAGATTAATCTAGTGCTTTAGTTTGTTTGGAGATCGCTTCATGAAATTCCGCCCAGAGAGTACAGCTCCTTCCGATGCCGCAGCTCGCCGGGCGGTAAAACCGGTTATCTGTTATCCCAATGAGACCCTACCAGTCTTCGACCCTTCATTATATACAGATGCCAAAAGCGATCTGACGCTTGTCGAGAGTATTATTGTCCCGCCTCGCGATGCGAAAACTTTTTCTGTACCAGCCGGTCATTTTTTCAGAATCTCCTATTTGGACGGACCGCAGGTTGGTGATCTAAACTTGTGGAATGCAAACGACATCAATGAACGCTTTTTTAGCGGTAAAACCAGAGCGCTGCACGGGACCCATGTTAGCACTGGTGACCGGTTATGGAGCAATCTTCCGCATATGCGGCCCATGGCGACAATTACCCATGACACCTTGAATTGGTATGGCTGGGACGAATATGGAGGGGGAGTCCATGATGTAATTGGCACCCGCTGCGACCCGTATACCCATGCCGTTTTACAGGGCGATGACTATCATTATTGCTGTCATTCCAATCTGACCCGAGCCTTGGCTGCTGAAAAGAACCTTCCACTAAAAGAAGCTGAAATATATGTGCATGATGTGCTCAACGTCTTCATGTGCACCGGATTTACCAAAGACACCCATCAATATTTTATGAAGACAAGCCCCGTACGCGAAGGTGATTATCTAGAATTTTTTGCAGAGATTGACCTGCTGGGTGCCCTTTCAGCCTGCCCAGGCGGCGATTGTGGCAGTAGTCATTCCAGCGAAAATGCAAAATGTTATCCGCTTAACGTCGAGATTTTCAAGCCAAAAGCAGGAGAACCCGCAGGCTGGAAGTCACCTGAAAAATCGGGTTATTCAGGAACTCACGGTGTAAGAAAAAAATAATCGGCCCGACAGGAACTGATGAAATGCGCGCCAACGCCATACCTGCCATCCAGGAAAGCCGCTACGATTGAAGAACAGTAAACAGCTAATGCGCCTGCCGTATAGTAGACAAACCAAATACGTTTTTTATACTCAATTAGGAAAAGTTCAGCCGAACACAATTGAGAGTTATTTTAATCACCTAATCCACTTGACTTATAAGTTCGCGAACCGTCTTCAGTGCAATGAAAATAAGTTGTTACGCAACCACACGCTCAAAGAGTTAAGGGTTGTAATTGTTACACTTTTCACACCCCGACAAGCGGCTTAGGCGCAAAGTTGTACACAACAAAGAAATACAACCTGAAAAAAAGAAAGAGAAAAGAATAATATACCGCCATCCTTGATCACGGCTCTTGACATTTAAAAAATCGAACAATATCAATTGGTTAATTGATTGCCCAAAAAATAGGCAAAGCCTACATAGGCTAGGTTCTTGTTGACGTACAGAGTTATGTCATCAGCTTACACACAGTGTTTTCCACAAGTTCAGTGGATAGTGTTAAAAATGAATTAAAAGAGTATATTCGCAACCATTAAGCAACCCTAATGTGACCTCTTTAAGAGAGACTTAGACGACTTTTTTTAGAGTGTCTTCCTTAACAATATTTTTCCTTGAGCAATTTACCCAGAAGCACTGCAGTAATTTTTTCGCCTTATAGTTTTATAGATACCTAAATTAATATTTTCAGGAATATTGAAAGTGCCCTGTACAATTGTGGCCGGTCCGATACTGAATTATCCAGTCCGGTGTACAGAGGTTACGAACCCTGATGGTAAAGCCGCTTCATCGATCGAATTATATCAGAGCTGGAATTATTATTTGATTGACGTGAATACAGGAAGCCATTTGAGTTATCAAAAATATTCAACAACAATCCAACGCCAGAGAGATTAGAGTGCCCCTGTCAATTGCCACAAATCTGACTGTCGTCAGGATGGCCTGATCACTCCGATCCGTGTCGATACACCCTGCAAGACAGACATAGATTGACGAGAAATGCCCCACCGCAAAAATTAGAGACACGAAAACAAAATCTATCCATCCTTATTTTGCTTGATATGGCTTCAGGGCTGGATTGCTTCGAAATGCCTGGTACTGCTCCCGTTCGTGAAAACGAACTAAAAAACAAAGTTGATATCGTACAATCCTTGCGGAATTGCAGATGGCAAACGAGCCGGGCACTACCTGACGTTATTGCTCTTCTAATACAATCCTCTTAGACATCGCGTTGAAAGCTGCTCTTTGAGAAGAACCAGGGGCCATTAAAAGATTATTTGGATACACGCCTAATGGCACCACTAGATATTTAATATTATAAAGCTAGTCGATCACCGAAGGATCATATGCGAACGCATGGTGGTCCAAAAATGTGTCCCGTGATCTCGCCAAGTTCGGCCAACTTATTGTGCCGGGAGATGTCTCGCAGAGACACCGTATTGTTTCAAAAAACTGGATAGCTACCATTCAGTCAAACGGTAGCCCGACAGATAAGCCCCCTATTTGAAGCGAACTACACATCGCACGCCGGCGAGTGTTTTCTTCGATGGATTAGCAACAGTAATTCGAACACCAATCATACCGCTTGCCGCGTCACTAATGCGGTCGATAACATCAATTGTTCCTGTGATTTCTCCAGAAATCGGTGCTTCAGGATAAACAGTTACAGAATCTCCAATTTTAAGTCCCTCCGTCTTTCCCAACGGCAAAAAAGCTTCTACCCTCAACGGATTGATCTGCGCCAGGGTCACAATATGATCTCCCTCTGTCAAATATTCCCCTGCTGTTCGGTTGCTGGACAGCACAATTCCATCAATTGGACTTCGCACTGTTTTTAACAGAAATATCGCCTCAGCTCTCTTCAAATCAAGTATAGCTAAATTCTGATCAACTTTTGCTTGATCCCGCTCCAGTTTTGCAAGCTGCTTACTGATCCTGGACTCATCAATTTCCTGCGAGGAAATTATGTTCTTTTTAAAAAGCTCTTCTCTTCTTTTATTCCGTAACCCTTCATACGCTAATCTAGCTTCTGCTGTATCAATAGGTGTCCGGTTTCGTGCGCGTGCTTTTGCAAGATTGAAAGAAGCCTTTTCGACCTCTGAATTCAATTCCGCAATGTTTTGATTTTTTTTGACATCTTGACCACGGTCAACATTGATTTTGTCTAGAATTCCCTGGGTTTGAGCCCCAAGTTTGACAATTGTCCAAGGCTCGATCAGGCATTCAAATTCTTCCTCCGCCAAAACTGGACTACTTATAAAAACCACCAGTGATGCAACGAATAAAGCCGCACTGAATTTCGGATCCAAACATAAAGCCTGCATATTCATTTTAATTTCCAGATCCAGTGAAAGATATCATTTTCCGATATTGCTGATCCAATTTTACAAGAGATTTTCTGAATTCTTTAGCCTCGTCAGCATGCCTTCTGAGAGCCCGGTACCTTACCCATCGACCAATCTTATAGGCACCGGGAAAATTTGAATTGGCATAGCGAATTAAGTGCTGGCACCAGCGGCTCTTACTATTCTCGCCCAGATCATCAACATTCATCCGGGCGAGCCAGGAATATCGCCATTCCCGGCTCAACTCTCCCTTCAACTTACTGTCCTCCAGGCCAATGGTAATGAAGACCAGCTGATTGTCTGTTGGCAGAATATTCCGCCGGTTTAAGATCCCTTCCAGGTGATCTTCTTCCTTGATCCAAAGACATTGTTGTTCTGCCTGAAAGACAATCTCCCCTTGGGTGCTGGCAGCAGTATGAAGAGCGCGCCCGATAATCCTAGCAATTTTGACAGCCTCTTCCTCATTGGCTGTCTCTATAATATGTACAAGTGGCTGGCTTTTCTTATCTATTGCCTTCAAGTTCTTCAGAAAATTTTGTTTCTCAAAGGATACCTGAACGCTACTACCATTCCGCTGAGCGTGTATATAAGACGGCATGTTATACGCTTCAAACAGCTCCTTCTTAACTAATTCCACATCATTCACAAAAGCGGACAATTTGGCATAACGCAAAAAAAACCGACGAAAGGTAATTCGTGCTGCAGCTTTGCCGGCAACTTCCGACAAACGCCCTTCACGAGCGGCTAGAAGTTGAGCATATGTCGGATTATCTGAATCTTGTTGCAACCTCTGC
>JAESPT010000411.1 GCA_016765515.1 Sneathiella sp.
ATGACAATGATCACGCCAAAGGCCAAAACCCACAACGTTTCGAGCGCTTTATTGGGAACAACCCTGTCATAGACATTCATAATGAATAGTGGGCTGGCGATGGCAAAACTGTTAATCAGTGCAGCCGCTAAAATAACCTGCAGATAAGTCGGCCAGAACTGAAGCATGGTTCCCCAAAACCAAGATCCTTTTCGCTCTATTAGATTTTCGTCGCGATCTATTCGGAATTTGAAGTGTGGCCGGATGAAAATAGCATATCCTGCATAGAGATTTTCGAGGTCGTTTAAATTAACTTCCTGAGAGCCTTCGCCAGACTCTGGAAAAATAACAACAGCTTTGTCACCGTTTATTTCCAGGAGAATGCAGGCCCGCCGTTCTTTCAACAAAAGGACCGTAGGAAGAACGACAGGAGGTATTTTCCGTAATTTACGATTGGTTATCCGCGCACTCAAATTAACGCGTTGAGCCGCCCGTATAAACAATTGAGGGGTCAGACAATTTTCTTCCAGGGGAAGGCCATATATGAGTGCATCGGCCGTTCTTGGGTCATCAAAAATTTTGGTTAATGCGACAAGGCAACCGAGTAGTGGATCATGGTCAGCCCTTGATACATCGTTTAAGCGAACGTCCCAAATGTCGTCATCAACAGCGTCGGCCAAAATTTTATCCCTATCATCGTGCGGCAACATCGACGGATCACTAGCTTTTTTTCTCGGCGATGATGCCAGCGAAAAAGTCGGAACAGTCACTTCCTCGGTATTCTTTGTCATACGTTCATTATCCAAAACAATACAGGCACAGATTTTACTTTCACCTTAGAAATATAGGAATATTTCAGTGAAAAATCCTGTGCTTGCCTCCCCAATTCATAGATCGACCCAAACAAATAATTATTTTCATGCTGTTTTGTTGAAACTGTTCAACAGGCACTTGTTACCGATTTTCCCTCCCCATAATGTTTCACTCACGTGAAGCACAGGTAAAACCCTATGGCAGTTTGTATCGATTGTTTGGATTGAAAACCAATATAGTGAAAAACATGTTAATAAATAGCGTTATCTCTTGTTCATCAAACTCCTCCTTTTTCGCTAGATACTCTCCAGTTCAACGGTATCTCCACATTGTTTTATGGTTAGAGTACTGGAGAAATTGGCTTGGCGATCAATTGAAAATTGTCTTTATTCAACATATTTTTCAACAGAAATTAACTATGATTCGGCGACACATTATATTTGAAGCTGAAAATTTTCGTCTTATTTATAGGATGGAATCCAATATCAGCGGCGTATCAGGACGGTTTTTCATCTTATCGCCTGACTGCTTTTGTAGAGTAATGGAAACCTTTTAATCTTTGATTCTGAATTGGCGTGCGACCATCTGCAAAAGGATGAGTTGGGTTGAACGAACTTGGAATTGGCACGTTGCGTTGCAAAATGGCCACAACGTAGCGTCTTTATTGGAATTTTTGGGAGGCTTATACACATTTGATTGTCTGGACTCCGTGCCTTTTAGTAGTCTTTAAAGAATGATTATACTTACAAAAGGGTTGTTGACGTTTGACACGAGCATCGTGACCAAGTATTCCCTTGGCGTAAGTACATGTGGTTAAATTGTTGAATTTACAGATTTGTTTATTTTGGGAGAGGGGCATGATGTCCAAGTTGAACGTGAAGGGCAGTCGCAAATTGCTGACGACTAGCGCAGTCGCGTCCGTCTTAGGAAGTTTAATACTTTCAACGGTTGCTCAGGCGGGAACGCTTGTAGAAGCTGTTCAAGTGACAGTGAGTAATTATCCAGAGATTGCTGAGGCATCCGCAAATCGCCGGGCAATTGATCAGGAACTTGAGCAGGCCCATGGCTTGTATTATCCGTCTCTTGATTTGGCTGCGGGGGCAGGCAAAGAATGGACAGATACAGTTTCAATAGACGAACAATGGCTGACGCGTACTGAAAGCAATATTTCCCTAACTCAAACTTTGTTTGACGGTGGCGCTCGTTCTGCTGAAGTGGAACGACAAGGAAATCGGGTTGATGGTGCGGCATATCGTGTTCGGGAACGTGCCGAAGCTATTGGCCTTGATGTCGTCCAAGCTTATTTGGATGTATTGAGAAATTTGGAAGTTGTAAATCTTGCAACGGAAAATCTTGAAATTCACAGACGTACATTGCGGGAAATTCAAGATCGTGTGGAAGCTGGGCAAAGTGGTATTGGTGATGTTCAACAGACTGAATCAAGAGTATCTGCTGCTGAAGCCGTCCTCATTGAAATACTTCGTCAGTTAGACAATTCTGAAATTGCCTATCGTCGCCTTGTTGGTGAAGCTCCTCTAAATTTGGAACTTCCAACATTTAACGATGGTGCCGTTCCGGAAAATCTGGAAGATATCATTACTGTTGGATTGGAAAGTAATCCTGATATTCGATTTGCTAACGCCGACTTGCAAACATCTGATTCTGAAATCAAAGCGGCAGAAGCTAATTTCTACCCAACTGTAAATTTGGAACTGGATGCCTCTGCAGATCACGACCAAGATGGTGTTAAAGGTCATAGTGACGATTTCACTGCAATGGTGCGTTTGACGTATAATTTGTACCGCGGTGGTATTGATCTTGGTCGTCAGCGAGAAGCGATTGAACGTAGCGCTGAAAGTAAACAACGTAAAATGCGCTTCGAGCGTCTTGTTGAAGAAGAAATTCGACAGAGTTGGAGCATTCTAGCGCGGTCTCAAGCACGGGCAGTAGCGTTGGGAGATCAGGTTGTTGCCAACGGACAAGTTGCTGCGACATACCGTCAGGAATTCCAGATTGGACAGCGGGATTTGCTGGATATGCTGGATTCAGATAATGAACTCTTCAATTCCCGGACATCCTTGGCAACGGTAGAATATGCAGTTCTGTTTGCAAAATATCGACTGGTTGCGTCTATGGGTCGTCTGAATAGTACACTTGGTGTAACACTTCCCGAAGAAGCTTTGCCAAATGGAAATAGCTGAATTTATTGACATATAAATTAAAGGCCGCGCTTTAAAGCGCGGCCTTTTTTATGCAATGTATCTGATCTTGAATTTAGGCCCTAATCTATCCGTTTCTTATAGGATTGGCCTACAATCGAAATTTGCATGATGTCGGTTACTGAGGTTTGTAACGCCACCAGCCGTGTTCATTGACCGAGTAAATGGGCCTGTAATGGCGGACGCGTTTTGCATCAATAACCAGTCCAATCTGGTTATCAAGGATGACCTCTTTTTTATCGTATTTTACAGCCAGAATGGCGTGAGCAATTCGTAAATTCATGTCTTGCAAGACGACTATCTTCATATCTGAAGCCTTCCAGCCAAGCGCACGTAAAGAAAAATACTTTACGATGGCATAATCCTCACAATCGCCAAATCGACCAAAAAACTCTTTCGGTATTTCCCAATAATCCTTCACGCCCCAATTTATTGGGTCCAGGATATAACGGTATAGATTGATGTAGGTATTGATGCGTTCCAGTTGGAACCGCTTCGGTTTATCCTTCAAGCCCTCTATGAGCTCTTTCCATTTTTTGTACGCGCACGCATTTAAACGTCCGGTGGAGCAGTCGCCGGGTTCATTCTTATATTTATCGAGAACACTGCGCCATTTAGGAAAGGGTTTCAAACTTTCATGGGAATTTTCCTTGAATCCAAAAATGCCAACGGCTTCAGCGACAGGAACATGCGGTACAAGAAGTAACCCGCAAGCAACCAGTGTTGATTGGAATAAAGTACGCATTCCTTTTGGTTTATAAATCATATGTATAGTTCATGTTGTTTCAAAAACACAAAATGACAGTTTATTCATCTCATCATAGAGTATGTATATAATTTGGTTAACAATAGTTAAGGAATAACTATTAATCTCAATGACATTATCGTTATTGCCAAAATTGATAAGTATAGTTTACGGATCGTAAACGCTTTCAGATCATATTTTGGTAGAAAATATTCGGGAACTTTAAATGTCTAATATCGATGAAGAAGTGCAGGAAAAAGATAAAGCATATCG
>JAESPT010000412.1 GCA_016765515.1 Sneathiella sp.
AAGTCATATCGGAAATGACTTTCCAAATCAGCTCCTTGGTTTTTGGGGCTGCGGCTTCCGCGCCTTTATTCAATCGCGCTTCCACATCATCTGCCATCGCAGAAAGTCCAAACTGACGCATAAAGGATTGCGCCTGTCGCATTTTCTTTGGCAAGGGAATATGAATTTTCGGATCATCTTCATAGCCGCCTTTAGCCCCTATTTGGCCCACGACACGTTCTGTTCCAACTTTTAGGGCTTCTTTCAAACCCTTCGTAATTTCGGAAATCCCAAGCGCGCTCGCTGATCCAGATTTTGAACTGCCAGAGGGTGCAACCGCTTTTTTCAGAGTGTCCTGCAATCCCTTCAGAAGATCCGCCTCAGCTGACCCCACATTCAAGGCCAAAACCAAAATTGCGCTGAGAGATAGGACACGTGAATTTTTCATACCAGTTCCATATGTATCATCGTTTTAAGACATCAAAAGACTGCTTGAGTAACTCGCCCTCCGCATTTGAAAAGGGGACAAAACTGTCCTGATCCTTGATACTTTTATAGTGATGGAGTGCCCAATAGACGGTGGGAAAAGCCAGTTCTTCCCAGGGAATGTCATTCCAATCGAACAAAGCAACTTCCAGAGATTCTTCTCCCGGCGAAAATTCCGGTTTATCCAATACGGCCCGATACATGATATGCACCTGACTGATATGGGTGACATTATAGACTGCCAACAAATCCCTAATTCGGATATTCATGTTGGCTTCTTCAAAGGCCTCACGCGCCGCGCCGGCCTCAGTCGTTTCCTGCTGTTCCATAAACCCAGCCGGCAATGTCCAGAAACCCTTGCGCGGATTTATTGCTCTCCTGCACAGCAGAAATTTGTCTTCATAGGTAACGACGGATCCGACAATAATTCGAGGATTTTCATAGTGAATCCAGCCACAGTCTGTACAAACTTGACGTTCCAGACTGTCGCCGTCAGGAATTTTTTTTTCAAATCCGAAATCTTTTGGGTTTAAAGTTGTCACCGGGTCCCCTTTGCCTCGCTAAAGGCCTTACCACCAGTGCCGTGATATCAGACCCGAATATCTATATTACGCCCAATACCACTAAAGGTCATATTGGGTTCACGATCTTCCAAACGAATAGGTTTTTCAGGCTTCTGGACGGGCTGAACCTGTTTTTGCGACGCATCCGTTTGTCCGCCCAGCATTCTACCGGACAGAGTGACATTACTTGAGAGCGTCCCTGATATTCTAACCATTCGATTTACTTAACTGATGTAACGGGTTTTCTAACCACATTTAATCTATCAATTCTGCGGCGATTGGGAAAGAGCGTTTATTGCACGGGATACATTCTCTCGCAATTGGCTGTCTTCTGGCGCAAGGGAAAGCAACTTGTTCCAATGTTTCAGTGCTGTCTGCCGATTGTTCGCGCGCGCTTCTGATATCCCTAAATACCAAAGCGCTTCTGGGTCCTTATCGTTCATTTTCAACACCCGTTGATATAGCGCAACCGCTGCATCTGGCGGCGGCGCACCTTCTTCAGCCGTCTGTATAAAAGCAAATGCCTGCAAGGAAAGGGGAGCTGGATTATCTTGTTGCAAGTTTGCCGCCAGGCCATAAGCATCCGCCGATTTGTCAAACTGACGAAGGGTCCCATAAACTTGCCCTAAGCGCATTAAGCCATCAAATTCAGGGGTCTCTTCCATACGGGTTGCAAGACGTGTCACCATATTTTGAATCATTGCCTGGCGGTCTGCGACAGACATATTTGACGCGGCCTTGATCTCCTCACTGCTTGGGCCCGGCTGCGGTGATTGCGGAAGAGGTTTGGATGCCAATAGCAGGGTGACGTCCCGGCCCAGATCATTGGCCATTTCCTGAATACGGCCACGAACTATCCGCATAAAGGCGGCATTGGGATCACTGTCCGTATACAGAGCAATCCAACTTTCCAGTGCCTTCTCCTCATTGCCGATTTGTGCATCCCGTAGAGCCAGATAGTAACGCGCTCCAGGATGTTGAGAGTCGATTTCAAACGCTTTCGAAAAAGCCTCTAGTGAGGCTTCGGAAATAACACCTTCTGCCTGAAAATAGAAATTCTCTCCCGCACCCACATAAAGATCCGCGTCCTCTCCAGCGATTGTCGTTGCCTGCAGATAGGTTGTCGCCGCGTCATGATACCGTCCCATGCGGGACAATGTCCGCGCAAGCAGTATCCAACCATCAAGATTACGGGGGTCTTCAGCCAAGCGAGCCGTTAATCGCTTCACCAGATCACCCAAATCTCTTCCAACCAGAGCGGTTTTTTCTTGTTCAATATCCCGCGATGCAAGCGGCTTGGATACCAAATCGGGAGAGCCCAGAAACCAATACAGAGCAAAAGTGGCAAGTGGCACCGCGATCAGAACAGACACCGCAACGCCTGGAAGGCGTCTTTTGGAAGATTTCTGATCCCGTTGATCTTGTTTAGAGACGAGCAACAAGCGTCGTTGAATTTCCAGTTTAACAGGCTCTGCATCCATTTCCGTCAACACACCGCGAACAACATCCGCCTCCAGTTCTTTAAGCTGATGCGTGTAGACGGAGAGGCCCCCTTCTGAGCGGGAAATTCCGTGGAGTTTGGAGGAGAAAAGCGGATAGGCCAAAATCGCCAGAGCAACCAACGAGATCAGAGTTAGGATCAACCAAATCATGATCTACTCTCCTCATCGGAGGCCGTCAGCAAACGGTCAAGTTCAGCCTGTTCTTTTTCACTTAATGGTTTTGGCGCGACGGTAATTCCCGCCGTATCATTTCTGCGGCGAAGAAACAGGAACATTGCGAACCCGCCACCGATAAAAACTAGGAGCGGACCAATCCAAAGAAGCGCCGTCCGTAACTTGAAAGGAGGATTTAAAAGAACCCAGTCCCCATAGCGATCAACAAGATACTGCCGCACATCATCATCAGAATCACCGGCCTGAATCCGTTCTCGAACAAGGGCGCGCAGATCTTTGGCCAAATCTGCATTACTATCCATTATGGACTGGTTCTGACAAACCAGGCAGCGAATACCTTCTGCAATCACCTGGGCTCTGGCTTCCAGTTTCGGATCACTCAAACGGTTCTCAACAAACACAGCCCCCGCCGAGGTGCTCAGCAGAATAACAGCCGCCAGTAGCGACTGGAACAGTATCTTTTGAAGGCGTTCGATCACTCGTTATATTCCTTAACTAAGGGCAAAATACGGTTTTCCAAATCATCATCCGTAATGGGTCCTATGATTTTATCCAGTATCTTGCCGTCTGGGCTCATGACGAATGTTTCAGGAACACCATAAACACCAAAATTGATTCCGACGCGGCCCCTTTTATCCATACCAGTCCGTGAATAAGGGTCACCATTGCGGGTAAGCCATTCAGCCGCGGCATCCGGTTTATCCTTGTAATTCAAGCCATAGATTTCTACAGAACCGTTCTTCTGCAGTTCCATTAATTTGGGATGTTCCGCAAGGCACGCCACACACCAGGAGGCAAATACGTTCAGCAGGGTTACCTTTCCCTTTTTCAGATCCGCAGCCTCCAAACCCGGACCGTAATCGGGCACCGGGTCCAGCTTAAACTCTGGCGCAGGCTTGCTCAGCAGTTCCGAAGGAATATCACTAGGGTCCAAATAAAACAGGGCATATACCATCACCGCAGCGATGCCAGAAAAAGTCAGGACAGGTGCCAAAGATCCAAGTCGCATCTAAATCATACTCCCAGTGCGGTTTCTTTTGCCGCGATTAATCGCTTCTTCTTTTTCGCAGCGCCAACCCGGAACCGGCGATCACTCAAGCTAAACCCACCGCCTATAAACATGACTATCGCTCCAAACCAGATCCAGGAGATAAACGGTTTGTGATAAATGCGGATCGCATAGCCGCCTTTACCGTCCTCTTCTCCGATGACCACATATAAATCAGCAGAGACCATTGGCCAAATAGCCGCCTCTGTGGTCTCCATAGGCGGAGTTGTATATATCCGTTGTTCCGGTGTCAGAGTAACAACGGAATTCCCGTCTTTGAATACTGAAAACGTCCCTTTTAGATAGGTGTGATTCGGACCGGCAAGACGTTCTGCCCCATCAAATCTGAAATCATAACCGCCAACTGTCACGGTCTCGCTCGGTCGCATGACATCCAGTTTTTCACTTTGCCACGCTTCTGATGCGGTTATTCCCAGAACAACCATCGCCACGCCGAGATGCGCAAGTGTCATACCGTGAGCGCTGCGCGGCATGTTAATCATTCGGTTCCAGCTATTTTTAAAGGAAGTCCGGAAAAGCTTAATTCTATCAGTCCATTCCAAAAGTACCCCGACAGCAAGCCAGGCAAAAAGCCCCATACCGACAAAGGCCAGTACGGGTCCGTCGTCCACAACCCACCAGGTGACACCGATAATAATCAAAACAGCAACGATGGCCACTTTCAATCGAGACAAAACCCCTTTTAAATCTCCTCTTTTCCAGGAAAGAAAAGGAGCGCAGGCAAGAGCAATCACCAACGGAATGACAATCGGCAGGAAGGTGGCATTAAAATAGGGACCGCCTACAGAAACTTTTGCACCGGTAAAGGCATCCAGGAAAATTGGATACAAGGTTCCCAGTAAGACTGTTGCCGCCGCAGTGGACAGGAACAGATTATTTAGGACCAAAGCCCCTTCACGGCTAATGGGGGCAAACAGGCCGCCCCCTTTCATTGACGGTGCTCTAATAGCGTAAAGCAGCAAAGACCCCCCGATCACAAAAATCAGAAAGCCTAGAATAAAGACGCCGCGCGTCGGATCTGAAGCAAAGGCATGCACTGAGTTCAGAACCCCTGAACGCACCAGGAAGGTACCAAGCAGGGACAAACTGAAGGCAATGATGGCCAGCAGGATTGTCCAGTTTTTTAAAGCATCGCGTTTTTCGACAACAATTGCAGAATGCAACAACG
>JAESPT010000413.1 GCA_016765515.1 Sneathiella sp.
GAAAGACACAGACGGAAAACAATTTGTTCTTGAAATGCGTAAAGTTGCCCAAGGGCCTGGTGAAGGTTGGGTGGATTATAAATGGCCACATCCAGTAACAAAGAAAATTACGCAAAAATACTCTTACGTAAAAACAAGCGGAAATGTCTATTTCGGTATCGGTTATTTCGAGTAGATTTAAGCATATCAGTACGGTTTTGTCTTGAAACCGTACTGATCCAGAGATGCCGTCAGAAGACGTTGAGCGTCGCTTTGACAGAGTTATCGACGCAAAATCAAAGAAAAACGCCTTAAAGATTTCCAATTCCCCCAACGCATAACGCCTGATCCATGAATTCAAAGGGATAAATGCATATTAGTATTAAGTAGAATGTATCGCGTTAGTAAAGTATTAAGAATCCACTCTCTAGAACTACTGTATTGGTATAAATAAAATATAATAAAGTAGTAGGAGAGTATAATGTTTCGAGGTTTATCCGTCATTCTTGGCGTATGTTTTCTTTTCGTCGCGGGTGTTGCCAACGCGGCAGATAAAAAGGAAACAGTTTCACAAATGATGCAAGCCGCAATAAGCCACTATAATAAAGTTGGTCAGGAACAAGCCTTCAAGGATTTTGCAGTCAAAGATAGTGAATATAATCACGGTGAATATTATATCTTTGTAACTGATTTGAAAAATTCCAAACTCGTATTTCACGGTGCCAACGAAAGACTTGTCGGCAAAAACCTTACAAAACTCAAAGATACAGACGGGAAATCGTTCGTCATTGCAATGCGTGAAGTTGCGAATGGACCGGGCGAAGGCTGGGTGGACTATAAATGGCCACATCCTGTCACAAAGAAAATTGCACAGAAGAATTCCTATGTGAAAACGTCTGGAGACGTTTATTTCGTTATTGGATATTTCGAATAACAATACTTGTACCAGCACGGTTCACTGTAAAAAACCGTGCTGGATCCTCCAAAAATTGAAATTCTTCAATCCCCTCTTTCTGTTAATTTCATCGCTAGATTTTTTTATTTGTATAATCGTTATATATTAGATGATGATTAAACAATGGTTTTGCAGGGAGACCTCATTGCCTGGAAACAGACTTTGGGTAATTGGTTATGAAATATTTTTTCGCCAGTTTGATTGCATCAGTGTTTTTGTTATCATTCGCCCACGCTGAAGAAAATCGACACCTGCATATGGCTTGTGGTGCCTTCCCGCCTTATAAAATTGATAATCAAGAAAAACCAGGCATTGACATTGAACTGATGCAGGCCGCCTGGTCTGTTACTAAATGGAAAGCCGATTACGAGTTTTACCCCTGGAAAAGAGCTGTAGCCTTATCAAAAAGCGGGGAAGCGGATGGACTTTGTGGCTGCAGTTATCGAGTTGAACGAGAAGAAGATTACAGGTTTTCAGATGTCATGGGACTTCACAGCCAGGGTGTCTTCGTAAAAAATAAGGCTTTTAACGAACCGATACGATCTATTCGGGACCTGCAAGGAAAAACCGTGGCCACTGTGCGAGGGTATGCGGTTCAGAAGGAATTGGATGCTCTGGGGATCAACAATACCGGTGTCCTTGATGACAAACAACTCGTCTCAATGCTGCTGAACGATCGTGTTGACGCGATCTATGCCTATCGGGACGTTGTTTTATACGCTTTGGACAAGCAAGATAAGGTCAACCAAGTCGTCTATCATGAGATTAGCAGTCAACCTTATTACGTCTGTATTTCCCGTGCAGTGCCCGATTCCAGACAGATTGTTGATGATCTGAATCAGGGCATGCGGGTTATCCGGCAAAATGGTGAATATCAAAGAATTTGGCGCTCGTATCTTGCAACAAATTAACCGACCTGAGGTTTTATAACCGTATGTTCTGTCGGTTGCGGGGTCACTGTAAATACTTTGACCCCTTTAGGGCTTTCAAAGCGATGCCAGATATTTTGCGGCACAACAAACAAACCACCTTTACTCAAAGGGTTGGATATCTCTCCTTCTGCTGTCAGAAGAATGAGGTTAGTCTCCCCATCAAGGACGGTGACGATTTCGTCCCCTGCCGGATGGCGTTCCCATTCACTGTAGCCTGAATAGTGTCCGACATAAATTTCACCATCGCGATATTCTGAAAGAACAGCAAACGCATCTCCCATATCACCGTCTTTTGTCTCTGGGGTTCGGCCCGTAAAACAAGTCAGTTCATTTAGGCGGTCAATAACGGAGATAGCTGTAGCTTTCGACATATAAATTCATCCTGCTGAAGTTGTTTTGAAAAGTTTATCATCTGTTCCTTCAGGCGAATACCCGTTTTTGTTTAACCAGTCCAAAAACAAAACTTGTATCTATTGAAGCGATAGACGGAATGCTGTGAATTTTTTCGCGGATAAATTTTTCATAGCTTTCCAGACTCTCCACCAATACCCGTAAAAGATAATCACAGTCGCCCGTCATCAGGTAACAATCGAGAATTTCGTCAAAATCCTCTATTTTTTGTTCGAAGATCTGAATGGTTTCCTTGGTGTGATGTTCAAGCCGTATTCGTATGAAAACTGTTATCGGCAAACCGTAGGCCTTCTGATCGACCATGGCCATATACCCTTGAATAACGCCTGTATTTTCCAGATTCCTCAGGCGTCTTAAGCAGGGAGAAGGCGATAAGTTCACGCGATCTGCCAACTCATGATTGGTTAAACGACCATTTTTTTGCAATTCACTAATTATCTGTCGATCTTTATTGTCCAAAACTCCCTCCTTATTGGCAGATTATGCCTTTAATTATATATTATAGGGCTGAAAACGCAATAAATCACCTGGAGGTTTGACATATAATTTTTCTCAACATGAAATTTGGGAAAATTAAAATGTCGATAAAATCCAACCAGCCAAAATCCGGTTTTGCCACACGGGCCATTCACCACGGGTATAATCCATTAGATGAACAGGGCGCCTTGACCCCTCCTCTTCACTTAACATCTACATTCTCCTTTGAAACCGCTGAAGCTGGCGGTGAAATGTTTGCCGGCGAGAGAGACGGTCATTTCTATTCCCGTATTTCAAATCCGACAAATGACTTGTTGGAGCGGCGGATTGCAGATCTAGAGGGCGGTGAAGCTGGCCTTGCCAACGCCTCTGGTATGGGATCAATAACCTCTGTTCTTTGGACTTTTTTGTCCCCTGGTGATGAAGTTCTGGTTGATAAGACGCTTTATGGCTGTACTTTTACCTTCATGAATCATGGACTGACCCGCTTTGGCATCAAAATCACGCATGTGGATATGACAACGCCGGAAAATCTGGAAGCGGCCATTAGTGATAAAACCAAAATCGTCTATTTTGAAACTCCGGCAAATCCCAATATGCGGTTGGTGGATATTGAAGCCATTTCCAAAATTGCCCACGCAGAAGGCTGTCGCGTGGTCGTGGATAACACATACGCAACGCCCCTGCTGACGCGCCCCATAGAACTGGGGGCGGATATTGTTGTGCATTCAGCAACAAAGTACCTAGGCGGCCATGGTGATCTTGTCGCCGGGATGGTGATTGGTAATGCGGAAGATATCAAAGAAGTCCGTCTGGTTGGTATGAAAGACATGACCGGTGCTGTCATGGCTCCTTTTAATGCCATGCTCGTGACACGCGGTCTAAAAACCCTTGAACTTCGTATGGCCCGTCACTGCGAGTCTGCGATGACGGTCGCACGGGCGCTTGAAGCGCATTCTGCAGTACGAAAAGTCTTTTTCCCTGGCCTGGAGAGTTTTGAGCAGCATGATCTAGCCAAAAAGCAAATGGCAGACTTTGGCGGGATGATTGCCTTTGAAGTCGAAGGCGGCCTTCAAGGTGGTATTTCCATGATGAATAAACTCAACATGATCCAGCGGGCAGTCAGCTTGGGAGATGCGGAGACCCTCATCCAGCATCCTGCCAGCATGACACATTCGACCTACACTCAAGAGGAGCGGATAGAGCACGGGATCAGCGAAGGTTTGATCCGTCTTTCTGTCGGGCTTGAAAATCCTGATGATATTCTCGAAGATCTTATGGAGGCTCTTCCCGCACCGACCCGCGCCGTAGCTTAAGGAGTATGACCTGATGTCCAAATCTATCGCCCGTTTAAAAGAAATTGAACAGCGCCTGCTGTGGCTCTCTGCCTGGACAATTCACAATGCCAATCATCTTCGTCCCAAAGAAGACGGGGATGTAAAAGTCGGCGGACATCAGGCATCCTGCGCCTCCATGGTTTCCATCATGACGGCACTGTATTTTAATACTTTAAAACCTGAAGACCGGGTTGCCGTGAAACCTCATGCCTCTCCCGTTTTTCATGCCATGCAATATCTGATGGGTAATCAGACACGGGAAAAATTGGAAAATTTCCGGGCTTATGGCGGAGCGCAATCCTATCCAAGTAGAACAAAAGACATTGATGATGTGGATTTTTCGACGGGATCAGTTGGCCTTGGTGTCGCGGTAACAGCCTTTGCTTCCATCGTTCAGGATTACATTAATGCCAAACCCTGGGCGAAAAAACGCAGCAACGGCAGAATGATTGCCCTCGTTGGGGATGCGGAACTGGATGAAGGCAATATTTATGAATGTCTTCAGGAATGCTGGAAACATGATCTCCGTAACACCTGGTGGGTGATTGATTATAATCGCCAAAGCCTTGATGGAGTTGTTCGGGAAGGTCTTTGGAGGCGGATTGAAGCGATTTTTGGTGCCTTTGGCTGGGAGGTTGTCCGGCTTAAATACGGATCCCTGCAACAAGCAGCCTTTAAAGAGCCAGGCGGCAAGGCGTTGCAAAACTGGATTGATACCTGCCCCAATCAACTGTATTCCGTTCTTACCTTTCAAGGCGGCGCAGCGTGGCGCAAACGTCTGATGGATGATATGGGTGACCAGGGAGATGTCACAGCCCTTCTTGACCGCCGGTCCGATGATGAATTGTCTGAGCTGATGAATAATCTGGGTGGGCAATGCCTGGAAACTCTAACGAACGCCTTTGGCTCCATAGATCATGATCGTCCAACTGTCTTTCTTGCCTACACGATTAAGGGATGGGGAACACCTCTTGCGGGTCACAAAGACAATCATGCCGGATTGATGAACATCGATCAAATGACGAATTTTCAATCGACTATGGGTGTTGCTAAGGGTCAGGAGTGGGATGCATTGGCAACAATTGACGATCCACAAGGGTTCAAGGATTGGTTGGCTGAAGTGCCGTTCTTTGCAAAAGGCACCCGACGGTTTGAAGCATCAACAACGCCTATAGAAGACCCCATCATGCTGGAGGATGCGGTTCAATCCACACAAGCTGGATTTGGCAAAATTCTCCTGCAAATGACCCGGTCGGGATCGAAAACTGCTGAGCGGATTGTAACAACGTCACCTGATGTAACCGTATCCACTAATTTGGGTGCTTGGGTTAATCGTACGGGGTTGTTTGCCCGTGATATTCAAAGCGATACCTTTCGCGATGAGAATATTCCATCGGCTCAAAAATGGCAGTTCTCACCGGATGGTCAGCATATTGAGCTTGGTATCGCTGAAATGAACTTGTTTCTCATGCTGGGCGCTGCGGGCCTTTCCCATTCATTGTTTGGCGAGAGATTGCTGCCCATTGGAACGGTCTATGACCCATTTATTGCACGCGGCTTCGATGCATTGAATTATGCCTGTTACATGGACGCCCGGTTTATGATTGTCGGCACACCCGCCGGTATCACGCTGGCCCCTGAAGGCGGGGCTCATCAATCCATTGGAACGCCGCTGATTGGCATGAGCCAAGATGGTCTTGCCTCCTTCGAGCCTGCCTATTTGGATGAGCTTTCCATTCTCATGAATTGGGCGTTTGATTATATGCAGCGCAGCGGCGGAAATGATCCGGACGAGCGAACCTGGCTTCGAGATGAAACCGGCGGGGCCGTCTATTTGCGTCTTTCTACCAAAACTCTTGAACAACCGGGAAAACGGGCCAGTAAAGACTTTCGCCAAGGAGTTATTGATGGTGCCTATTGGCTACGCGACCCTGGACCAAACTGTGATATTGTTATTGCCTATCAAGGTGTTGTTGCACCGGAGGCGATTGAAGCTGCGGGGCGTATTGGAAATGACCGGCGAGACATAGGGGTTATGGCAATCACCTCTGCGGATCGGCTTAATGCTGGCTGGCATGCTGCTGTAAGAATGCGAAAAAGAGGCCTGGCAAGTGCAACCAGTCATGTGGAGCGGATGCTTGAAAAGTTACCGGCCCATTGTTTGTTGATCACTGTTATTGATGGTCATCCAGCAACGTTATCGTGGCTCGGCGGTGTTTCGGGTCATCGGACTGTCCCGTTAGGCGTTGAGCATTTTGGGCAAACCGGAACGGTGAAAGACCTCTATCGACATTTTGGCATTGATGCGGATGCCATTGTTGCTGCGGCGAGCGAACTATCGCCAGGCAGAAAAATTGCATTAAAGGCTATTTTATAAATTGCGCAGCGCTATTTATTTCTACAAGAATGGAAGTATAAATAATGTCTGTAAAAACCAAATATTATAAAAGCAGGGAAATAAAATGAACACAACACGTATTAACGAATTTCAAGCGGCTGAAAATAGAGGGGAAGACCTTTATAAATTTCTAAAATCGTTGGTTCCCTACATTTCCTCATCAAATGGATGCATTTCTTGCGAGCTTTTACGCAATAGTGACACACCAGGCCATTATGTCATTATAGAAAAATGGGATTCTGTACAGGATCATAAAAATTCAGTGGAAACTTTTCCTAAAGAAGAAATGCAGAAAGGCATGACGCTCATTGCTAACCCTCCAAGAGGTGGATATTTTAGTGAATAGAAAAATTGCGGCCCTTAGTGTTCTCGTTCCCGATTATGATCAGGCTATTTCATATTACGTCGACATTCTCGGATTTAAACTGATTTCCGACACGCCTCTGTCAGAAAGCAAACGTTGGGTCCTGGTCTCCCCTGGCGACGAAGGAGGCTGTCATATGCTGCTCGCAAAAGCGGATACAGAGCAGCAACGCCTTGCAGTGGGTCAGCAAACCGGCGATCGGGTCTTTGCTTTTCTTCACACAGATGATTTTGATCGTGATTACAATAGCTTCAAGGAAAAAGATGTGACTTTCCTGGAAGAACCACGCGATGAAGTATACGGGAAAGTTGCTGTATTTCGCGACATGTTTGGCAATAAATGGGATCTTATTGAACCCAAAAAATGATGAGTGAGGCTCAATCGACATTTCGATGAGACGTTACGCCGCTGACATACGCAGCAATGATGAATACGCTCTTATGGGATTCCTAGATTTACATGTGCAACTATTTTCCATTTTTCGTTGATATTGCGAAAGATAGTAAGGCGTGGTGCCCATTGAGTTGTTTTTCTTCTTGAATGAGTGTCATTCACTTTCGCAGAGTAGCGTATAACAATAATATTGTCGGCGGCTGTCGCATTAATTTCACTAAATTCAAAATCGGTCGATAAAGAAACGTCATTATCAATTAATTCCAGCATTTCTTCATAATTGAAGCCGAGACCATTAGAAAATAGCATTTGAAATTCTGGTGCGAGCAACGCCGCCATGGCGGCGGAGTCCGTTTGAGCTGCTGTGTTGAAGAAAGAGATCAATAATGTCTCAGCGAATTTGGTTGTATATTCATTCGCTTCAGCCATGCCCGCACTATAAACAGCGGAAATTAGCACAATAGATGCAAATAGTTTTCGCATGATTTGTGTTCCTCTAATAATTTTACCTTATTCACTCCTTTAAGTGGAAAAAATAATATTTAAATCAATTAAATGCTTTATATTTTTGAAAAATGAAACACAATCATTCACACCGATACTCTCGAGAAGAAGTATCAAGCCATTTGAAAATATGTATTTTAGGACCTAGGGTTTATCGCGAACAACGCTTACTTCGGGCCACAATTTCAGCCAGGGTTTCCGGGAAAGACGGTGTTCAAATTGATCCCTCTTCAACTCTCCTGAAGGTGTTGGCCGAATGATCATCTGAAAAAGATCATTCAGGCCGTAAGGTGCTAACAGGCTAAGCTGATTATCAGATTCCAGTCGAACAGCAACAGCTGTTGGTGTTTCCAACCAATACCGCATCGCATCTTCTGTGTTTCTGTAGGGCATGTTTTTGTTTCGAATATGCATTCGAGCCTGATTTTTTACAGACCATGGTATATCCGGACAAAGTGACCGTAATATATGCTCGAATTGTTTTTCCCTGTCTGTTGATAAATTATTAGGGTCGAAATAAAGCACATCAATATCATCCAGTTGGGTGCGTTCTCGACCGGTAAGCTGATCCCAGACCATTGCCCGTATAAAACCGGCACCAATTGCCCAATCGGGAAGATCAAGGGTTCTGGCATGACGCAAGATATCCATGGACCAATGATCTCGCCCAATCATTTCAAACAGTTGTTTCTGATAGTCTGGCTCACGTATTAACAATTTTGCTTTATCCCCAAATTGGCGCTAGAAATGATAGGTCGCTCTGATCTGTAAATGATCATCCCGGCGGACAGAATAGATGGGATCTTTATCGGTAAGTCCGTTGGTAATTCGCAACTCTCCCTCCAATGTCCAGTGATCCGTCAAGCGACGTTTGGCTTCAATCGTAAAACTCCGTGCCAATGTGTGCTGGTCGATCAAGACACCCGCGATGAAATCAGTATTATCAACATCATTCAGGGCGATACGCGTGCCGAAAAAGAAATCATTATCATGCAATGTTGCCGGCGCAAACGAGTCCCGGTCATCAAAATGATATTCAACGATAATACCAAGATCTCCTGCATTCCCAATTATCCCAAAAAATGAATATTCCAAGCCACCGGAAACAGCGACGAAATCGCGCCCCTGCCCCGAACGGCAAATAGCTTCCACTTTCCAGAGCCACTCTTCAATTGTCGCCTGAACATCCAGACTGCTTTGATTAATAATGTCATATTCAGGCACTAAAACAGGA
>JAESPT010000414.1 GCA_016765515.1 Sneathiella sp.
GACAGAATGAGCAGGGCGCAAATCACCGCAGATAAAGCAAGCGCGCTGACCAGTGATTCCTCAGCCAATGTTCGGTTTCCAGCGCCAAGATAGCGGGCAAGGACACTGGAAAAGCCAGAGGAGACTAGCGTTCCAAGTGCAACCAGCATCATAAAAAGAGGAAAAACCATGGTCACCGCTGAAAAAGCATCGGCGCCGATAAATTGTCCGATAAACCAGCCGTCAACCACCGTAAACAAGCCATTGGCCATCATCACCAGGATAATGGGGAGAGCTGTTTTGGCAAAAAGCGCACCAAGAGGGGTGGTCAGGAACATGTTTTCTTGGATTTTAGGGCTGCTTTCCATGATTTATCTCTTTATTATAAGGGACAAGAGCTTGTCTTTGGCCAAGCGAGAGGGTATCTTGTCTGTTAATTGACACAGTCAATTGACAAAGTCAATTTAAAATTTAGAGGTATGCAGTTGGCAAAAATACTCAACGATGAACAGATTGCCCAGAAGAAGGCAGAACTTATCCAGATTGCGATGGAGATCCTGGAGGCGGAGGGGCTGCAAGCCTTAACCCTGCGCCGATTGGCCATGGATGCGGGCATAAGCAGATCCACACCCTATCTGTATTTCAAAGATAAGTCCGAGTTGATAAAGGGAATATGCATTGAAATATTTCAGTATTTAATCCGGCAAATTCGGGAAGCCATGAGTGAGAGCGACGATAATAGAGAAAAAATTATGGCCATGGGGCGCTGTTACCTCAAATTCGGTGTTGAACGGCCCAACCTTTATCATCTCATTTTTATGCCCGAGTCCCCTGAAGATAAAGAGTGCCCGGAAGTCTCTGTTGTTGTTGAGGAATATATAGCCCTCTCGCAAGTACCCATGCAGGAAGCTTATGATGAGGGGCTTCTCAAATATCCGCCAGAAAGACTGAACCCTGTCCTCTGGGCCTGCTCTCACGGCCTTTTATCTTTGCGGTGGGCCGGACACCTTTCCGAAGAAGCTCTCTATGAGCAGGTGAAAAATGATATGGAGCAAATCCTCGGCATGGGATTTATTGACAAGGAAAAATATACCGAACTGTATGGAAATGAATAGCTTGGGCGTCACGGCGCCAATTTGATCTGGTGTTTTAGGGTTTCCCTGACTCAATCACTCATAATCCACAGCAAGCGTGTATTGAGGATCCTCATGACGGTCCCAGTATCGTTGCTGTAAATCCTGTGTCACCGGACCCGCTGCGCCTTGACCAATCATCCGCCCATCTATGCTTGAGACGGCCATGATGCCCCCAGCAGTGCTAGTAACAAAAATCTCATTGGCCCGCCGCGCTTTATCAGCCGCCAGCTCGCCCTCGACGACGTCATAGCCCTGTTCGAGCGCCAGTTCTATGGCCGTTCTGCGGGTAATGCCTTCGAGCATCCCTCGCGCTGGTGTGGTTAGGGTGCGGCCCTGAACCGCAAAGATATTAAATCCCGGCCCCTCGACCAGATTGCCGTGCGCATCTACAACCGCCGCTGTGTCGCTGCCGCGATCATACGCTTCAAATTGCCCCATCACCAGATCCAGCCAATGGTAGTTCTTGACGGTCGGATCGATGGATTCTGGGGATATTCGTTGCCGGGAACCAACGATCAGATTGAGCCCAGGCTTCTCAGGCGGTGATATCCAGACAAACGGCACAACAAAGGCAAAAAACTGGTTTGTACAATTCCGCGGATCACGCGATCCCGGTGCTGGTACCCCGCGTGTACAGATGATCTCCACATACGCCTCCCGAAGGCCGCTCGCCTGGACGCACGCCATCAGAATTGCCCGTAACTCTTCCCTGTTATGAGGGATGGTCATCCGGAGCTTGTCCATCCCGGCAAAGAAACGATCGATGTGTTGTTCCAGCAAGAAAAACTTACCCTTCCAAACATGCGCCACATCATAGGTAGCATCCGAATGCAGAAACCCCCAATCAAGGATTGAAATTTTTGCTTCCGAAATAGGAACCAGCCGGCCCTCAACAAAAGCGGCGCCTTTTGAAAAATCCGTCGATTTAAAGCTCATCCGTGGGTCCTTGATTTGATCGTTTGCGAGAATTTCCTGATATTTGTATCCTAGCCTAAACGACCGCATCACACGACGTTCAGGAATCTCCGTTGCTTGAATTTTACCCTATAAGTGGAAACGAATTATGCATTCATCAGATCATCTCCTCAACCAACGAGATTTTCAGGAAATTCAATCTCTGGAAGAAAGCCTTTGGCGGTCAGAGACGAGATTTAATAATAGGTTGATGGATAAAATATTTTCCGCAGACTTTTTCGAATTTGGTCGCTCAGGACAGCGCTACTCGCGAACACAAATGTTCGCTGAAAATGGCACTTTAAAGGAGATAACAGCGACATTACCCTTACCCGAATTCAGCGCCCGCTACTTATCTGACGATATCGTTCAGGTAACGTATATCAGCGAAGTCATTCAGGATGGCGTGAAACTATACGGAAACAGATCCGCAATTTGGAGCCGCACCAGAGACACTTGGCAACTTAGGTTTCATCAGGGAACCCCCTTCCAAAAGTAAAATCTGGGGGCGGATATATCAACAATATCTTTCACGCAGTCGGGATCGTATATAGGACAAGTAAATACGCAATATTTTCAAACCTATAGATTGATTTATATACTTTATTGCTTATGCCATAAGCAGTTACGCTGACTACTCTCTTCGAATTTAACAACGAGGACAATCATATCAGAAATGAAAGTTGTCTCGGGTAATAGCAATATGTTCAAGGTGGCAATGCCACGCTAGCTGTTGGCGCAACGTCCGGGAACGCATGTTTGGGTTCAACCGAGACCGAAAACTGCGTCACTACTTTTGAGGACATGAGATCTCAGAACGATGATATGAAGGCTTCCTTCATTATTGCTTGCTGGTAGATTGGCCGATTAGATTCAACAATGTTTGTCTATGAATTGACTGGGTCTCTCCACTTTTCCACATTTGTCTGAAAGCAACATTGAGTTTGGGAACAATTGAACGGTTTTTTTCGTGAACGAAATGGTAGAGGAATGCCCTATAAACCGGTTTACCGATGATATGGATGCCTCGACCAACAAATTGCGGTGCACTGTTTTGAATCTCAAAATCCCGCTTGATCACCACGCCTACATCCAAATGTCCTTTTGCAATCAGTGTCATCAATTCGTGGTAAGAAGCCACCATTTTCGGCATCATTCCCACCGTTCCCTGTTCAGCGTACAATTCTCCCCGAATAATACCGATTTTGAGCCCCGCCAGATCGCTCCATTTTATTATGGGATGATCAATTGATTTAGTGATAACCACTCCTTGGATGGAGACTGTTGGACTCTCTATCGGGATAAGGTTTTGATAGAGTTTATCGGTTCCGGCGATCCTGGCGACTTCGCCATCGAAGTTGCCAGTATTAGCCTCTACCAGTGAGCGCCGACAGGGAAGTTCTACAAACTTGGTCGCGATACCGATGTGATGATAGGCGGCGCGGACAGTTTCCTTGGCAAAACTATGGGTTATATGCCATTCACAAAGGGATATTACAGTAGGGGATCCACTTTTTATATCCTCTGCAGAAGCAGCGTGCCATCCACCCATTACGATAGGCAACATAAACAATAAGATATTAAAGAGAGAGTATTGGCCGAAGCCAAATTTTGGCTTCATCTCATCCAACCTTTCCAGACAAAGAACACTGTTAACAGTAAAATAAAGTTGGTCTTCACTCAGCAAAATTCAAGCTAATATCTTCTAAGAATTATCGACGTCATCATTCTCTTTTAAAGAGTCTTGATAGGGGATCCCGTATTTGCAATATCAACGAACACAATGAAGGATGACGGTCCAATTGAAACGTTGCCATTTGAAATCGGACATTAAGAAATCTCATAATTGAATATGACGATCTACTGAAGAAGAGGTCTGGGAATTTTGCACAACAGGGCCCTGTCTCGCTCATTCATTGATCAAACAACAGCTGTCCGTCCCACTCGCCGTTTAAAACCATACTTTTAATCTCACTCTTAAGTTCTTGAGAAAATCTCAGAACGGCATTAGACGGTTGTCTAGCAAGCGGCAAGGCCAATACAAGCTTACGGGACAGGGTCGGTTCAATAATCGTAGCGACAGTTAGTTTGCCCTCTTCTACTTCTTCATGAATTGAAGCATAGGGTAAAATCGTTGCAGCATGCCCATGTCGTGCCAGATCCTTCAACGTTTGCAGCGCGTCCGCTTCTATCGGGACTTTGAGGTGGAGCTTTTGTTTTTCAGCTTCTTTTTCAACAAGAATTCGCAGACTGTGATTAGAGCCTGGAAGAACTAAATTGCGTTTCGCAACGTCCTTAAACCGGATCGGTTTGTTAAGATCAAGCTGATCTTTTTTGCTTGCTACAAGAAATAAATTCTCCTTCAAAAGGGGCTGAACAGTTAAGTTTTCAGGTTTTTCCTGGGCGTCCATAATAGCAAGGTCAATTTCGCCTCTATATAACCATTCCAAGAGATACTCGGTAAATGCGGGCACAATTCTTAAGCTGACGTCGGGATAATTCGTTGTAAAACGGGTTGCAATACGGGTTGCCAGAACATCACCGACTGTCGGGGGAATCCCCAAAACAACCTTGCCCCTGATTGCAGTCGCCTGATCTGTGATATCAGCGCGTGTCTCTTCTACTTGACGTAAAATGGACGTCGCTCGTGATAACAATGTGTGCCCGATTTCGGTGAGGACCATGCCCCGACCATGGCGCGTGAAAAGTGTGATTTTCAGTTCTTCCTCGAGCATGCGTATTTGCCTGCTCAAAGCAGGTTGGGCCGTTCCAAGTCGCACGGAAGCTTTGCTGAGACTGCCTAACTCTGCGACTTGTACAAACGTGCTAAGCTGCTTGAGATCCATACGACCTATATAATTATTCTATATCTCTTTGTAAATTATTCTATTTCAACTATGCCTCATTCATTGTTAGCCTTCCCGTTAGATACGCTGACACATTACAATGATTGAGAGACTGGACATGCCCCAAGATAGCCCTTTAGGCGATGAGAAAGTTGATTGGAAAACTCAAATATATGAGGTCCTAAAAGAATTTGACGTTAAGCATATGGCCTACGTACCCGATGCGGGACATTCAACAGCGATCAAAACATTTGAAGCAGATCGCGATGTTACGTCCGTTGTTTTGACGACCGAAGAAGAAGGCATTCCCTATCTCGCCGGTGTCAGTCTTGCCGGTCAACGCGGTGTCTTGCTCATGCAGTCAAGTGGTGTTGGAAATTGTATCAACATGCTTTCCCTGCAAAACAATGCGCGGTTTCCTCTGTTGATGGTTGTAACCATGCGCGGAGAATGGGCCGAATTCAATCAATGGCAAATTCCAATGGGACAGGCAACTGAAGCAGCGCTCAATCTTATGGGCGTGTTGACATGGAGAGCTGAAAAGCCTGAAGACGTTGCCGATCTTTTACGGGGCGCAGCAACCATGGCGTTTGAAGGGGATCAGGCGTGTGCAATTCTTTTAAGTCAGCAGCTTATCGGTCAGAAAGTTTGGAGTAAATAACATGGCAAACAGTTTGTTGAAGCGTCGGGACGTTGTTGCCGAACTTTTGAAAGACCGGAGGGACATGATGGTCGTAACCGGTCTTGGTTCACCAACCTATGATGTCATGGCAGCCGGTGATAATGACCGAAATTACTATTTGTGGGGTGCCATGGGCGGGGCGGCGATGGTCGGGTTAGGGCTAGCGATTGCACGGCCTGATGAAGAGGTCCTCGTGGTTACAGGGGACGGTGAAATGTTGATGGCAATGGGAGCCTTTGCAACAATTTCCGTCCAAAGACCTAAGAACTTGACGATTGCTATTTTGGAAATGGCCATTACGGCGAAACGGTTATGCAGCGGAGTCATGCTGGTTATGGCGTTGAGTTGGACAAGGTCGCTGCGAGTGTAAATTTTGATTGGACCAGCCGGATTACGACTATGGAGGACGTAGAGGATTTACGGACCCGTATTCACGCAAAAAATGCTTTAAACTGCGTCACCATTGCCATCGATACCGGTGAAGTAGACCGTGTTCTTCCTTCACGCGATGGGGTTTATATCAAAAACCGCTTTAAGATGGCTCTGGATTAGACCCAATATTTTAATAGTGTTCTTGATGGTAAATGGAGACACTTTTAATGACAGGACGGTTCGCACGAGAAGACGATATCCACCTCACTTTCTACATTAATAAACCGTAAACCAGAGTTTCATAGAATAACGCATATAAGAGGGACACGGCATTTTTGGCCGCACGGAAATGTGCCCTTATACAAAGTATTCTGTGGAGGCGTTTTACGATGAGTTCACTGTCATCTTTCTTTTTTGAAGAAAATGAAATTGAAAGGGGTATGCGGGACATGCGTCTCAGGATTTCCCACTACACTTTTTATTATTCAATTTTTATGACGTTGTGCGTTCTTGGATCTATCCTTGCTGTCGATTTTATTGTGATGACAGGGTATGTGGTTGCGGTAAGTCTATCGGTCCTGCTGATTTGTACGCAACTTGTTGCTTTGCGAAGTCTCAAAAATTCCTTTTGGCTGCGTTATGTCATGGTGTTGACCACGGTGTCTGTGGCTTTCGTCTTGATCCTGCTCACAGAAGGCGCCTGGCGACCGGAATCATCCACCATCGTTATTGGCTTCCTGTCCCTTGGATTATTTTCAGCCTTCGGTAGCCCTGCCGTCATGTAC
>JAESPT010000415.1 GCA_016765515.1 Sneathiella sp.
AAAACCGCGCCAATTGGTGTGCCTTTCCCGGGATGCAGATCTGGAAGGCCGATCACTCGAACCATACCGGGGAGACGCGCTGTATTCTCAAGCTGTTGAAGGGCTTCTCCTTCGATCCAGCTATATTTGTTGGCAATGACGTTAATAGGACTGCTATGCATGGTTCTGCCCTTCCAGGTTTTTAAGTTTTTGGGCGGGCGGATGTGATCTAAAACCGATGGGCTGGCGGGTCGCTGACTTGAGACGGCATTCATCTTCGAGCATGTCGATGATACGGGGCTCCTCTATATCGGCCTGTTCAAAACGAAGCCGTTTTTTTACTGTTGCGAAGTCACCAGGTGTTAGCAGGTTGAGTCGACGAAGTTGGTCGGTTGCATTGCGGTCGAAAAATTGTTCAAAAGCCAACCCGGCCTGTGTCTCGTCAAGGTAGTCAAATTTTACCTTAAAAGTAAAACGGCGAAAGGCAGCCTGATCGATTTTATCGATCAAATTGGTGGTACAAGCGAAAGGAAGGACATGACTTTCCATCCAGGTCAGCATTTCATTGACCTGGCTGACTTCCCAGCTTCGATTTGCTCCGGCTCGATCGCTTAATAGAGAGTCGACTTCGTCAAAAATCAAAAAATTGTCCTGATCCCGTGCCTCTTCAAAGGCCAACGCGATGTTCTTTTCGGCATCACCAACCCATTTGGATAGGATATCAGAAGCCCTTTTGAATAAAACATCCATCTCCATCAAATCAGCCAGATATCGTATATAGGTCGATTTTCCAGCCCCGGGAGGACCGTATAAACATAGGGAGAAGTCACGGTGGACCATATGGGGGTGGATAACCTTTTCCAAACCCTTTAAGGCCTCACCACCATTGACAAGTGCCCGGTTGAACGTTCCGAAATGAGAGGTATTATCGGCCACACTCTGTCCATAATTGATCGCTCGGCATAATGAAGTGGTCACCCGTTTCACCATGTCCGCTCCGCCGCCGTTTGCAACGGAAAGAGTAACGGCGGTTTCCATCACACCAACGGAAATTTGATTTTTGCCGGCAATATCTCGAATGTCAGTTGCCGACATTTGTAAATGCAATTTTTTAGCGAGCTTACGAAGCTGGCTTTCTCTCCCCGCCGCATTGGGTAGCTTTAATTCCAGGGCGTAACTCATGCGCCTTAAAACAGCAGGATCAAAACATTCCACATTATTTGTCACCCACAGTGTGGGAACCGCATTTTGTTCAAATATGCGGTTAAGGAATACCTTAGATCCGCTGCCATATTTTGTGTCGATCAAATCTTCCATTTCGTCAAACATCAACAGAGAATCCACCTGACCTGCGAGCAGGCTTTGAGATAACTTAATGGCTTCCAACCGATCCAATCTGCCGGGTTCTTCTCCCCAGTCGTCTTCCTCGCAGATAGCAAACAGTTTTTTCCCGAGGCCTTTCGCCAGTAATTTACAAAATTCGGATTTGCCCGTCCCAGGAGGTCCGTATATCAGGATATTGACCCCTTTTTGGCTAATTCTGGTCGCATGCGCCAAAATATCGCGGATGAAATCCCTTTCTTTAGCGATATGATCAAACTCATCCCACGTTAGTTCTGTTGACAGCGGTTTCCCAAGCAGGGTTTCCAGTATCGCATCGAGTCCGCCGAAGGGTTCGGACAAAGCCAAGATCACATTGGGTGTGGCATTGTAGCGAAGCGTATTCTGACCGCTGTTGCGTTTCCTTTCAACTAGTCCAGATTTGACCAAATGACCCTGTTTCAGTGATTTGTTGATCTGCATTGGAGCGCGATCAATCACAGTCGCGAGTAGAGCCTCACTATCGACGATTTTAGCGCTGATCAGATCTGTACAAAGGTCACGAAAACCTTCGTTCAATCCTTTGCATATTAAGAAAAATAGAATTTCCTGTTCGCATCCATCGAGTGATAGATATTCTGTCAACAGATCAAAATTTCGTTCCATATCATCCGATGTTGCCACCGCGTATTTAGAGTCATGAACAAGCTCCTGACAGAGCAAAGCGTGAACAAGTTTGTTTACACCTGCTTTGGTCACGGCCTTACCTTTCAAGCCGGATTTTTTAATTACAGCAGCCAAATCGAATTTCAGAAAATCACAATTCTGATCTAGCCATTCATAGATTTTGATTGCTGTCTTTGATCGCCGATCAATTTTGCGAAAGAGTCGCCCGACATAGAGTCGGATATCTCTCACTTGTTTTGTATTGCCCATTGTCTTTCCATCGCTGGACATAACTGTCCATTGCCGCAAACACGTATAGAGAGCGCAAAAATTGTTCATTAGAACAATAAAAGGCACCATGCGTTTGCATGCCAAATTATCAAAAATTGCTGATGGTAGGTTCCAGGCTTCTAATTAGTTGCCTGAATTATAAGGGAAACCCTAGGAGGCAGAATAGAAGTCGGAGAACGTACCGATGATTACTGAAATAACACCAATCATATTTTTCTCCTGTTCGATGTTTACAAAATCTTCTGTGTGAAGACGGCAGGGTATTAGCATTACTAGTTGTAGTAGTCAAGTGCTTGGCTTGAAGTTACAGGCAGGCCACAGATTTTTGATGGTGGATAATCAAATCAACTTTTAATCGACCCCTATGCTGATCAGTGTCATTGGTGCTGCAGCCTACTGAACTTGCCCGGCAATAGCGGTAAAACGACCGCAACCTGAACTTATTGATTGGGGCGAGTTAGTCTTACAAAAAAATTTTGAAGCCATATCAAGTGAGTCAGGCCATTCTATATTGAGGATTAGAAGCTCATTCCGGTATGATCAAGACTAGGACTTACTGTGGTCACTCTCTCAAGTGTTTTCAAGAATACCTTTTTTGATCAAAGTTGTTATGTCCCGCAATGTTGTATCTGAGGAGGTTTTGGTAAGAAGTGTATTTTTTTGTTGGTCAGCTTTCCTTCAAAAGTACCACTCATTGGATCGCAAAACATCTTCGGTTATTGTTTTGAGACCGGTCTCTTCTTGCAATTTAAAGCCGAGCCCGAGCATATTTTCTACGAACATATCTTACCCGAAAGGAAGATGCTCCAGCTTTGTTCCCGGCCTAACTTGATCCCATTTAGAGGCCAGCCAATCGGCTTCATCTCAAGTATACAACTTATTAACCTCATTATTTGCGGTGATTAGAGGTGATAATCATCGCAGATACCCTTTCGAAGTAATTTATAAATCACTCATGAATAATAGTAATAATTACCAAGTATTCAAAAATTTAAGATGAGTTTTGTGCAGCAATCCAGTTCGTTCGTTGAAGGTAGTAAATTGTTATCCAACTATAATTGGATAACAATTTTTTGCTTTTCAAGGAAAGAAAATTCGCAATTTTGGTATTTTTTAAATTCCTTTTTTATTATCTAATAGAAGAAATTTGAATTTTGACCATGAGACTAAGTTTTTAAGTCAATAACTTCCCGATAGGGATGAATCTGTTAATTTTTTTTAAAAATATCATTTTTCTTCCCGATAAGTAAGAAATATCTTGAGTAAGTGACTACATGTCTATATTCTTCCCGAACGGGAAGGATTTTGATATGAATACTGCCATTACGACAGCTATACAGTTAGGTGCACTTATTAGAGAGAAACGTAAATCTCTTAAGATGACGCAACGAGAGTTAGCGCTTGCGATCGATGTTGGTGAGCGATTTATCGTCGACCTAGAGAAGGGGAAAGAAAGCTGTCAGCTTGAATTATCGCTACGAGCAGCAAAAGCTGTGGGTATTCGTTTGATGGATGAGAAAACGGCTAGAAAACTCCCGCCCAGTGGGGGATATGATTTGAGTGTCCTGAAATGACGCCAATATATTTCGAGAATCTCGAGGTCGGTAGGATTGACCAAGATGGCCAGGATCACTCTTTCAGATATGATGAGAGATGGTTGGCGACAAAGGGAGCCTTTCCTTTATCTTTGTCCATGCCACTAAGCGATCAATCTTATGACCATGATATGCTTATGCCTTGGTTGATAAACCTCCTTCCTGAAGGAGATAATCTTCAAACCTTAAGCAGAAACCTGAGGGTTTCGCCGCTAGATGTTTTCAGCGTCCTTGAAAGGATTGGCCATGATGTTGCTGGTGCCTTTTCCATTGGGCAACCCATATTAAGAGATGATTGGGACTGTCGAGTAATTCCTAACGATAGTGCGCTTGAAAAAATTATCCAGGAGCTTCCACTAAAACCCTTCCTTGCAGGAGATGATCGGGTCTCTATGTCTTTGGCAGGAGTCCAGGAGAAGCTTCCCCTGGTTATGATCGATACCGAGACTTTGGCCGTTCCACTAAATGGTATGCCGTCAACGCATATTCTGAAACCCGATACAGAAACCCTTTTTGGAAGTGTACAGAATGAAGCGTTATGTCTTGTGCTAGCAGGTCGATGTAATCTGAATGCTGCTGAAGTGACGACTGGAATTGCTGGAGAACGATCATATCTTCTCGTATCACGTTATGATCGTCACATTGATCACCGAGAGGGCGGGGGTCGGCTAATTCGAAGGATACATCAGGAGGATTTTTGTCAGGTACTTTCTCGAATGCCAGCTGAAAAATATGAACAAAACAGTACGGGCAGGCCAGGTCCGGGGCTAACTGATTTTTTTGGATTTATCAAAGAGAATTTAACGGCTGGGGACACGATCGCTTTGTTGGATGCTGTGATTTTTAATATTCTTATCTGTAATACTGATTCGCACGCAAAAAACTATTCATTTTTAATTGATGGGGAAGGGGTGAGACTAGCGCCACTGTACGATTTGTTGTGTGCTAAAGAGTGGGGGCATGTAACGCAATCCCATCCGCAGAACGTATCGGATCAAAATAGGGGAGAGCATATTCGCAGCCGGCACTGGCGTCGCTTTGCTGAAAGCTGCGGCATGAACGAAACAATGGTCGTTGAGCGCGTCAGATCTCTTGTAGACACTGTCCTGTCAGAGACAGTTGGTGCAGAACAGGATGTATTAACAATGCCTGCAGGAGGTCATGTGATGCTTGGCCGGTTCCGAGAAGCTATTGAAGCGCGCTGCCGAACGGTGAACGTAAATCTACAATATGATTGAATTCCACGATAATTATTGATCAATTCGTGCACTGATTATTTTTTGTAATTCCAAAACCAAATTGAAATAATCGATATATAGTACCTAAGAGGAGCCGTATCCGCTACACTGGTTGGTGAGATGCCAAAGCCCGAAGTTATATCTTCAAGAAATGCGCGCTCACCCTTTCCAATCGTTACTCTGGCTTTTTTCAGAAATAACACCTACAGTTTATTGCATGGGCAGCTCGTTAGATGATTTAATAACTGAACCTAACAAGCCATATTCTAGTGCCTCTTCCGTATTTAACCAAAAATCCCTAGCGGTATCTTCATGGATTTTTTTTGATGTTTGTCCCGTAGCCGTCGCGAATAAATGTTCAAATCGTTCACGCATTTTCGTAAGTTGCTCAGCTTGAATTTTTAATTCTGTAGCGCTGCCACCAATAGATCCACTCGGTTGATGGAGCAAAAATCGTGTGTTTGGCAAACAGAAACGATTTTCTAATTTAGCACCAACAAAAATAAGTGCTCCGGCGCTAGCAACCCACCCACTTCCAATTGTTCGAACAGTTGGACGGATGAACTTGATCATGTCGTGGACCATATCACCAGATTCCACATGACCGCCAGGAGAGCTAATATACAAGGAAATTGGGTCATTATTAATCTCAGATAATGCCAACAGACGGGCGACCGTGGTTCTGGCAAGCTTGTCATTGATTTCTCCGGTAATAATTACAGTCCGGCTTTTGATGAGCGCCTCCTCAACAACACCGTTTTCCCCGTTTTTCGAAGATTTATCTTGTTCATCTGTCATTTCAAATTCCATCTTAATTGCCTAAGCAGAATATAAGTTACACTTAGAACTCTTATTAGAATTTCTAGTTGATTTTTTGTCTGTTGAATACAGCTAAAAATGAAATTTTGAAAAATTTCAATGTGACCAAGAATATAAATTTTCATCGTAATCAGAAAA
Source organism: Sneathiella sp. (assembly GCA_016765515.1). Taxonomy (GTDB): domain Bacteria; phylum Pseudomonadota; class Alphaproteobacteria; order Sneathiellales; family Sneathiellaceae; genus Sneathiella. The sequence continues at coordinate 6,047 of JAESPT010000415.1, forward strand.
CCTTTCCAACGGTAATCCCCTTCGAAAATTAATGGTGTTATTAAGTAGAATTTTCTCAGCATACTGATCTGTGGAGGTTTTGATGAAAAAGACACGATATAGTGACGTGCAAATCATGAGCATTTTGAAACAAGCTGAGGACGAGGTTCCGGTCTTGGAGCTTTGCCGGGAACATGGGATGAGCAGTGCGTAATTTTACAAATGGCGGGCGAAATTCGGCGGCTTGGATGTGTCGATGATTTCTGAGGTGAAAGAGCTGGTGGAACAGAATCGACGTCTAAAGAAAATGTACGCCGAGATGAATATGCAATATGAATTTTTAAAGGAAGCGCTTGGAAAAAAGCAGTGAGGCCATTCCTGCCAAGGAGATAGCCGTAGGCGCGGTTTCTCAGTATGGGGTGAGTATCACAATGGCCTGTTGAACATTTTTAATCAGTGAGACCTATTACCACTATCGGCGTAAATTGAGCAACTAAAACGCCTATATTGCTGACTGGCTGGTAAAACTAATCCGTAATCGGCGGACATGAGGTTTTGGTCTATGTTTTCTGTATTTACGCAATATCAAAGGCTTTGGCTGCAACCATAAGCGGATCTATCGCATTTATTGTGAACTGGAATTGAACTTGCGCATCAAACCCAGAAAAAGGCCCAGGGGGGGCAAGCCAGACACATTGGCCGCGCCGAAAGCCCCAAATCTGACCTGCTCGATGGACTTTATGGCAGACCTGATGAAGGATGACCGATCGATCCGAACTCTGAATATATTGGATAATTTCAATCGCGAAGAACCTCGCAAGATTCGAGTCGACAACGGGCCCGAATATATCAATTGTTAAATTTTTTTTCATTTGCAAGAAGGGACGTTTCTATTGGGCGTTCAACTGATAGAGTTGTTGGATTATCAATGTCTTTTTCTATAGTATCCCCCATTTTTATTTTGCATTTTATCTAATGTTCTTTGTGTGGTTTCATTTCACATTCTAAAGTCTGAAAACTATTTATTATTGTTTAATTATTATATAAATCTAATTTATGTTATCGTCATTAATAAAAAATCCGCTGTTCTTGGGGACGGGTACCAACGAGTGTTCTAAAAACAAATCCCATAATCCGGTTTTTTCAAGCGACTATATTGTGGAAATATTATATGAAAATGGAATACAGCCTATATTCCTAGAGATTGGTGATCTGCACATCTTTTACTTTGAAAAATAGACAAAAATGGTTGCATTCCCCCGCAACCAAAATCTAAAAAGGGTTCTACCGAAAGGTAGAACCCTTTTTGCGTTAACAGGACAGTTGCGAAATTTGTGGCGGGCTACCTTGAGAAGAGTTGCAGAAAAAATTAAACTTGAAAACTCAGTTATTTTCAGGATGATTACCTTATTTGCAATGACATATAATTTGAGCGTAAACAATAATAAGATGTCGTCCCAATATTTTTATTTTTTACAATTTTGAATTTTAATTTCTGCTGTTAGTATGGTGTAGGCTCGCTCACTTTGACTTTTGTAGCCAAAGTGAGCACTTCAAATATTTTCGATTGAGGGATAACAACTACATCGGTAGCGTCAGCGACAACTAAATCTCCTGTGAAAATTTCCAAGTCACCCACTGTGCAAGACGTTCCAATTTCTACAATTTCGTAGGATCCTTTAGAATCTTTCCGTGTGAAATTGGTTCCCCAAACCGGCATCTGAATGTTTTCAACGATAGGGGGATCTTGGATCGCGCCGCCAAGCACCATACCGCGAAAACCACATTGATAAAAATGTGTTGCACTAAAGCCTCCCGCAATAGCATGAGATCGCAGTAATCCTTCATCAACACCGCCAATATATATTTTACCTTTCGCACTCTCACGTTCACAAGAAAGAAGCTTTTTAATCTGGCCCCATATCAAGGGTCTTGATGCCATAGAAATTTCGGCTTTTGGAATTTCTATCCACCGCACTGTATAAGCGTAGCCTACTGTGGGGCCGTTTTTACACATCTCATTTAGTGGGATAATGTCGGTATCAAGAACGCCCCATATGCCAAAACTATCGAGCACATCAGCAATCGTACCTGTTTGAATTTTCGATAAGTCAAAGATATCTTCAATATGGAGCTCTCCCCTGAAATTCACGACTAATCTCCTGCATTAAACTTTTGAGAAAAATAATGTCAATTCCTGATCAAGAGGGATTAAGTCTGTCCGAATTTTCCACCATGTCGAAAATAAAATACTGACGTCAAAGGGTCATACTAAACCTAAGCGAGAATATCGTTTGAGGGGGTGTTGATGAAGAACCAAAATTTTTGCACCATTTTGTTTTATTCATACTGTGTGTTTAAGAATAAATATGCGCAATTAGGGATGTTAATGATCCTGCTATTGCAATATATAATAAATCCATTAATAATAGAATAAAAAATTATCAATATCAACAATTGCGGGTGGATGTTTGGCGATGAACAGCAGACTGGCAAGAAGAATTTTATTTGTTGAAGATGAAACTTTATTGCAGGATTTGTTTGGAAACCTATTGATACGCTCCAATCCTGAATGGAGGATTGATAACGCAACGTCTCTCCTCATGGCAATTGAAATGCTGGATCGGGCTGATTATGACACTATTATTCTGGATATTGGGCTCCCGGATGCTGTGCCGGATGTCGTTATTCGCAATGTCGTGGCGATTGCGAATGACGCTGACGTTATTGTTCTGTCTGGGCGAATATACGAAGATAATGCCACGTATAAACAATATGGAGTAACGTCGATTATCTCTAAAACGGTTGACCCTGAAGAAGCCAGTAAAAAAATATCAGAAATCGTTAATGCTGAAAAAATAAATTCGGCGGATGATGCCCTTTATAGAAGGTCAGTACAGCTTACAAATGCGCAAAAACGAGTTTTACATTATCTGATAAATCGCTCAGATCTTTCCATTTCAGATATAGCGGCAAAAATGGGCCGATCCTCTTTTACAGTCATGCGACACCGACAAGATATTTATCGTGCACATAGCGTAAATAATCGTGGTGATTTGACAGCAATTTTCAAGAATTAGAGTGGCCATTGAATGATGTCTGGACCGGGATCATATATTGGGATGGAGACTTTGAAGTCATTATCGGAGAAAACGATTTCATGTCTCGTGTGTTATCATCCGGTAACCTATATCGGTGATATTGATTCAAACCGCTCTGCAGCAGATGCCTTTGTCGGTAAACGCGTTTTTCGCGATTACGGTGAACCTATCCCTTATCATCAATGCACTTCGTGTAAACTGATCTTTTCCAATCATTACGCCTCATGGTGTGACGAGGATTATAGTCAGTTCATTTATAATTCGGATTACCACCTGGTTGATCCACCCTTTGAAAACGAGAGGCCTATTTCCAATGCTGAGTGGCTCCACCGATGTATACTCTCGGGAAATCTTGCTGGAAAACCCAGTATTCTGGATTATGGTGCCGGCAACGGTAGGTTCTTACAAGAACTGCAACAATTGGGGTATCAAGATCTTGCGGGCATTGATAAATTTTGCAGTTTTTCCAGAGGCGATCTGAGCAACCAATATGACATCGTAACTTGTTTCGAAGTCTTGGAGCACAGTCTGGACCCGGCGCAGATAATAAAGGACTGTATCAATTTTCTGAAGGAAGGTGGAACGTTTTTCTTCTCGACACTTCTTCTGCCTCAGTACAGTCAATCAGAGGTTTTGTCGTGGTGGTATATTGCTCCCCGCAATGGACATATATGTATTCACACAGAAGAGAGTTTGCAGAAACTTACTCCCCCAGGATTTCAAGTCGACTGTTCTTCCTTCCGTGATATCCATACAATAGCTCGGTCAGATGTCAGCTTACCCTTTAGCATGGAACAGATTGCTCATGCCCGCCGGCCCTATTTGCCTGGGAAAAAATCATGAAACAGAAGATTTTCGCTTTCCTTTTTTGTGGTTTGGTGTTCATTTCCAGCCAAATTGCGGCACAACCCAAGGGGGGCGCGCCTGATGGTCATCTTGTTCTGATTTTACAAGATGGTACTGAACGTGTTTTGAACCGAGCAAAACTGGAAAGTTTGGCTCAGTTGGAATTGAGCACTGCAACGCCATGGAATAGCAATAAACGGCTTTTTCGTGGTGTTACATTATTTGAGCTAATCAAGAAATATTCGGACACCGATCCGCAAATCGTGCGCTTAACAGCACTTAATGATTATGTCATTGATCTTCCGATTAAAGAATGGACGGATTACCATGTGCTTTTGGCTACCCGCGCAGACGGGGAGGCAATTTCAATACGTGATAAAGGTCCAATAACAGTCGTTTTCGGCCGGAAGAATCTGTTTTTTAGGTTTCTTCTCCCGAATATTAACGACGAAAAGATACCTTATTTGGTTTGGTTTCTAAATAAAGTGGAATTTGTCAGGTGAAATTTCCCTTGAAATCCCTTGGCAATGGCAAATTTGGATTGATATTGGTGTTGTTATGCCCCTTCATTTTTCTATTTTTTTACATAGCAACTGAACGCTCTAACTACGATTTAGGGCGAACAAGTACAGATGCAATTTGGAACATTTCTAACGCTTTGCTTGATCTGAATAAACTGGAACGGAGTTGGATGCTATCGGTTGAAGCCCGTACAATTAAGGAAATGGTTGAGCAACAACAAATTATTCTGAGTTATCTCGACAATATTCAGGAAATCGATAGAAAATATCACCACTATGACAATTATGTGGTTGCAGAAATTACAGCCGCTACCAACATTATATCCTCATGGACGTACAAAACACTTCAATCTGACGTTCGAAGCAATGAAATCATCCGCGCTAGAGAAAATCTTGATGTATTTTACCTTCAGACCGGCACTACCCAGTTCAGCAGCGATTGGATATATAGAAATACAATTATGTTTGGGTCTTTCATTGTATTCTTAATTAGTTTCTTTGTTCTTGTGAAACATATTCGCACCACAGATATCACCTTGGTCGAGTTGGAAAAATCTCAGGAGATGCTCATCGAATCTCGCCAAGATGCCATTGACGCTTTGGAAAAACTGGAGAAGTCTCGAGGATTGCTCATTGAGACACGGCAAACAGCCCTGACAAAAATTGCTTCAAATGTCTTTCATGAATTTTCCAACTGTTTATGGTTGACAGCCTTGTTGGCGGAAGAAGCTCTCCTTAAAAAAAAATCTCGCGATAAAAATACCGCTATTAGTAAGATCCAGTCTCATCTTCGAAAAACAAGGGAAATGCTTGGAAATCTTAGAACGTATGTTAGAGGTGAAAAACTCACTACAGTATCTATAGATCTAGGACGTTCTATTTCAAATCTTGAACCCCTTCTTGAGACCATCTCCGGTCCTGAAGTGGAATTGGAGCTTCAGGTGGAAAGAGGCTGTCTGATCAAAGTGGTTCCCGATCATATTCGGCAAATAGTGACGAATCTGGCAAAGAATGCGGTTGAAGCAATGCCGTCGGGCGGAAAATTGCACCTATCGGTTAAATTGACGAATGAAAATCCTGGGCATATTAAGGTTGGTGAAAGGTGGGTTGTCTTGACGGTATCTGACACAGGAATCGGCATGGGCGAAGACGTTTTAAGCCGTGTATTCACTCCATTTTTCTCAATTAATAAAGAGGGAGGTACAGGACTGGGGCTTACTGGTGTCGAAAATTGGGTGATCGGTGCCAATGGCAATATTCAAATAGAAAGCAATGTTGGTAAGGGGAGTATGTTTTCAGTCTATTTTCCAAATGCTCACCGTTCTATTCCAAACGACATATTGCATGATAACCAAGCAGATATCGCTACTGAACGGGCAACAATCCTGTTGATTGATGATGAGCAACAGGCTCTAGAGTTGCAGGCGGCTTCTTTGAGGCGTGAAAATTTTCATGTGTTTACTGTTTCAGATCCCCGCCATATAGAGACTGATAAAGTTGAAAGGGCAGATTTGCTGATCTCGGATATTAGAATGCCATATAAAGACGGGTTGGCTTTGGCAATGGAATTGCAATTGGTAAAGAAGTTACCGGTTATTTTTTTAACTGGCGATGAATTGGCATCTGAGATGGAAAAGACGATTGAACAGATATTTCCAAATGCTCAGATTGCCTTTAAGCCAATTTCAACAAGTCAATTGACCAAAATCATTTTATCCACGATGGCGACACAAGCTGACGCATAACTGTCCCGATGATATTGGTCCATCCGCTTATGAAGTGATTTATTTTGATCCGCTTAATTTACGGCAGGGATTACCGAGTAGTGGATTATGTATAATATAATAATATATTATAAAAAACTACTTTAGTCTTGACAAAGGTTGGGATGAAGCGGTTTCATCATCCTGACAGATGTCAGGCAAACAATAGTCAGTTTTAACAAAAACCTATGCCAGGCATTCGCTTAAATGGTTTGTGATCTTGGGAGATGATTACATGCTGAATTCGGGAGGATGAAGTGAAAGCGTATGCACTGCGCCGATTATTAGCGCTTATTCCGACATTGCTGATTGCCAGTGTTATCGTTTTTTTTGTTATCCGGTTGATCCCCGGGAGCGTCATTGATTTGATGCTTAGCGAAAACGATTTTTCAAATGATGCAACTAGCCGTGAACAATTGATCGCGGCCCTTGGGCTCGATACCCCGCTCATATACCAATATTTTAAATGGATATTCGGGATTATTGTTCATGCTGACTTCGGCCGTACCCTGTGGCAGGATACACCGGTCATTGATGAAATTTGGGCAAGATTACCCATCACTTTTGAATTAGGCGTTGTATCGATGCTCTTTGCATTGATCGTCTCGATCCCTATCGGTGTTTATTCGGCGATCCGCCAGGAAACAATCGGCGATTATGCGGGTAGAACGTTTTCAATTCTCGCCCTGGCAATACCGAGCTTCTGGTTAGGGACACTGGTTGTTCTCCTGCCGTCTCTTTGGTGGGGCTGGTCGCCGCCTATTACTATCGTGCCCTTCACCGAAGCACCTTGGGAAAATATTAAAACCTATATTGCACCGGGAATGATTTTGGGTCTTTCTCTATCTGCAGTGACAATGCGGATGACCCGTACGATGATGCTGGAAGTCCTGCGACAGGACTATATTCGGACTGCATGGGCTAAAGGTCTCACTGAAAAAATCGTTGTCTTACGACATGCGTTAAAAAATGCTTTGATCCCTGTCATCACCATCATTGGCCTGCAAATACCTGTTCTTATTGGCGGCACAGTAATTATGGAGCAGATCTTTGTTATCCCGGGAATGGGGCAATTGCTGCTGGAATCAGTGAGCACCCGGGACTATCCGATTATAACTGGAATATTCCTGATCGTGGGGACGGGGGTTGCTCTTATCAACCTTCTGATTGACCTCTGTTACGGTTTTCTGGACCCCAAAGTCCGTTTCGACAAATAGGTGCGAATTTATGGTTTCTGTGTCAACAACAAACAACGATGACTCGGCCGTGCACGAAAAGATTGCACCCGAGCCGCAAGCGATCCAGAGAGGTGGGCCGATCGGTAATTTTTTCTACCGCCTTTTCACTGAAAAATATATGGGCGCCTTTGGGTTTATCATCTTCATAATATTGCTGTTCGTTGGAATCTTTGCACAATATATTGCGCCGGAGGGATATAATACCATTCACCCAATCGATCGCTTGCAAGCACCGTCTGCTAACTATTGGCTTGGGACGGATCAGTTGGGACGCGATGTCTTTAGTCGCATCGTACATGGCGCACAATTTTCCATCATCATTGCATTCTCAGTGTCTGCCATTTCGATTGTCATTTCGGTTGCACTCGGAGTCACCAGTGGCTATTTCGGGGGCCGTTTTGATATGTGGTCGCAGCGTTCCGTTGATGCCTGGATGAGCTTTCCCGATTTGATTATTCTGATCGTTGTTATTTCGGTTTTAGGGCCGGGTATGTGGCAAGTGATCTTTGTTCTCAGCCTGCTGTATGGAATTGCCGGATCACGGATCGTCCGGGGCGCTGTGGTGAGCGTAAAGGAAAACGTCTATATAACGGCCTCCCAATCCATCGGGACATCGACCTTTCGCATTCTTACGCGACACATTTTGCCCAACGTTATGGCGCCGATCATCGTCTTATTCACCACGCGCCTGGCAGCCGTCATTATAGCTGAATCTGGATTGAGTTTTCTTGGCCTTGGCGTACCTCCACCAGAACCCAGTTGGGGCGGTATGTTGAGCCTGGATGGTCGAAGTTACATGTTTCTGGCCCCTTGGTTGGCCATTGTTCCTGGGCCGGCAATTACGATTGTTGTTTATGGCATCAACATGTTTGGTGATGCCATGAGAGACCTTCTGGACCCGCGTTTGCGGGGTGGAGGGGGCCGTTATAGCGGCAAATGAAGAAATAGAATGAGGTTTTGATCAACCATTTGATCGTCTTTATAGGGAGTGAAGAATGACCTGGAAATCTATACTAGTCTCGACCACGGTTGCCGTGGGAATTGCTATGGTCACCAGTGGTAGCGCGTTTGCTGCGGAAAAACGGGAAGCCCCCAAATATGGTGGAACACTGAACGTGCTGACGATGTATTCCATGCTCAACGCGCTGGGGTGGAACCATAAAAACTGGATGTGGAAATCAAATCATGATGGTTTGAATCTGGATCACTTAATTGCTGGCGATCTGGACAAAGGTCCCCGGGGGACCAACGAATTTGAGTATCGAGCTCAAGCCTATTTGCCTGAAAAAGTTTGGCGCGGTGAACTGGCTGAAAGCTGGGACGTAAAACAAAATCCTCTGCGACTGGAATTTAAACTCCGCAAAGGTGTCTTTTGGCCAGCAAAAGAAGGGGTTATGGAAAAGCGTGAAGTGGTTGCTGACGATATCACCTATCATTTCAAAACCATGTCAGAAAGTAAGCGCAAAATACCGACATACTGGGATTTTATCAAAGAATGGAAATCAACCGATAAATATACTGCAGTCGCTTATTTGAACAGTTACAACGCTAACTGGGGATATCGGATAGGCTGGGGATATTATGATGCCATTATTCCGCCGGAAGTTCACAATTTGAATGATGGAAAAGGCCCTAAAGACTGGACACAAGTAAATGGAACAGGTCCCTATAAAGTCTCGAAAGTGACCAAAGGGCGCGAACATATTTACGAGAAAAATGAGGATTATTGGGACACTGAAACGATTAACGGCATCGCCTATAAATTGCCGTATAATGACAAAGTCGTTTATAATATCGTTAAGGATGAAGCGACGCGCATTGCTTTGTTGCGGTCTGGTAAAGTTGACCTTTATGAAGCCTTTCGCCCGCATTTTGTAAAAGCGCTTAGAGATTCTGCTCCAGAACTTATAATTCGTGAAGCTCTTGCCACTCAGGGAACGTTTATTGCCCTGCGAACGGACAAGAAACCTTTTGACAATAAGAAGGTTCGCCAAGCAATGAACTTGGCTGTCAATCAACAGGAAATTTTAGATACTCTCCTCTTCGGTAAAGGTGAAATTTTAAATTATCCCTTCTCGTCTGGCTGGAAAAGCCTTTATACGCCGATTGAAAAACTGAAACCATCCTCTCAAATGTTGTTTGATTATGATCCGGAAAAAGCCAAAAAACTTTTGGCCGAAGCAGGGTACGCAGATGGTTTTGACTTTGAAGTCATGGTCAGTACGGCCGACCCATACCATATGGACGTCATTGGATTGCTACAGGCTTATTACGCAAACGTCGGTATTACATTAAAGGCAAAGACGCTGGAATATGCTGCCTTCCGATCACAAATGAGAAAACCATCCCAATCGGCTGGATATCTCATGAATAATGGCGAAGGCAATCCTTTCTCCGTCTTGCGTAAAAGCTATAAATCTGGACAAACGTGGAATCCAGCATTTACGCAAATTCTGAATTCGATAAAAAATGGGATGAAACTCTTGCGACGATTGATACGGATAAACGTTCAAAAATGCTCATGGAGATGAACGAATTCATTATCGATGAGGCTCTTCAGGTGTTTCTGCCAACGCAGGTTCTTTACTCGGCGGCATGGCCTTGGGTGAAAAACTATTACGGTGAAACGCGTGTCGGAGCGGTTCGTCCAGGACCGATTTATGCACGTGTTTGGATCGATCAAGCCCTTAAGAAAAAGATGGGTTACTAATCCAGGGAGAGGGCGTTCGGAGGGTGTTTGCCTTTAATAAAAGGCGGCGCTCTCCGCGACTTCCACTTTAGCTGTAAAATTATCCCGTAACTCAGTTTGAATTTATTATCGTATCGATGAAGAAAGCTTAACGTGACCGATCAACCTCTTTTAAGTGTCAAAGATCTCCACACTCAGTTTCGCACCGACGAAGGTATTATCAAGGCTGTGGACGGTGTTTCCTTTGATATCAAGCGCGGGGAGACAGTTGCTATCGTTGGCGAAAGTGGCTCAGGAAAGAGTATTACGGCTATGTCAATCCTTGGCCTTATTCCCAACCCGCCTGGCGAAATCGTTAGCGGAGAAATCCTGTTTGAGGGGAAAGACCTTATTCAGGCGAGTGAAAGTGAGCTGCGAAACATTCGCGGAAATGATATCTCCATGATCTTTCAGGAACCGATGACATCCCTCAATCCGTCTTTGACGATCGGGAAACAATTGGCAGAACCGATTGTCGTACATACAAAACTGAATTGGAAAGAAGCATTAAAAAAAGCGATTGGTTTTCTGGGTAAAGTGCAGATTGCCGATGCAGAAAATCGGATCAAGGAACATCCGCACCAATTTAGCGGGGGAATGCGCCAGCGTGTGATGATCGCCATGGGATTGGGGTGTGAGCCAAAACTCATCATCGCCGATGAGCCGACGACAGCATTGGATGTTACCGTTCAGGCTCAGATCTTGGAGCTTTTAAAAGATTTAACCCGGAATAATGACACCTCTCTTTTGCTGATTACGCATGATCTTGGTGTTGTTGCTCGGTATGCGGAGAGGGTTAATGTCATGTATGCAGGGCGTATCGTCGAAAGCGGCAGTGTGATGGATGTTTTCCATAATCCGCAACATCCCTATACCAAGGGGCTACTGGCATCGATCCCACGAATGGATCAGGATGCAGGTGATAAGCTTGTCCCAATAATTGGCAGTCCCCCTGATTTATCAATGTTGCCTACAGGATGTGCCTTTCACCCTCGGTGTCCTGTGAAAACAGAAGAGTGCACGCGTGCTGTCCCTCCATTGAAAAAAGTTGGACCCTATCATCATAAGGCTTGCTGGATTAATGGTTGAAATTTCAAAACATAATCAAAAGAAAATGGATCCGCTTCTGTCGGTCAAAAATCTAAAAGTACATTTTCCTATCCGTAAACCCAGTTTATTTGGCGGAGAAAGTCTGTCCGTTAAAGCTGTGGATGGCATTACTTTTGATCTCCGATCAGGGGAGACAGTTGGTTTAGTCGGTGAAAGCGGATGCGGAAAATCAACCACAGGACTTGCTATTCTGCGGATGCTCAATGTTTCGGAGGGAGACATTAATTTTGATGGAGAGAACATCTCGAATTTTTCTCCTTCACAAATGAGACCTATTCGAAAATCAATGCAGATGATTTTTCAGGACCCCTTCGCGTCCCTTAATCCCCGTATGAAAGTTCGGGATCTTGTGGGGGAACCGTTAATTGCTCACAATATGACCACGAATAAAGCCGATTACGTTGAGCAAGTTGATCAGCTCTTGGACATGGTTGGCCTTAACCCGAAAATGGCGAAACGCTATCCTCATGAATTTAGTGGCGGTCAACGACAACGGATTGGAATAGCTCGGGCCGTTGCTGTCCGCCCAAAACTGATTATATGTGATGAGCCGGTTTCTGCGCTCGATGTATCCATTCAGGCACAGGTTATTAATCTGCTTGAGGAGCTGCAAGACACGATTGGAATGGCCTATCTTTTTATTGCTCACGATTTAGCTGTCGTTCGTCATATCAGTGATCGCGTTGCCGTAATGTATTTGGGCCGCATTGTAGAAGTCGCAACGCGCGACGAACTATATAACAATCCCAAGCATCCCTATACGCAATCCTTGCTAAAGGCGATACCAGTACCCGATCCAAAACTGGAGGCTTCTCGGGCGCATTTTGCCCTTCAAGGAGAAGTGCCGAGTCCCCTCAACCCGCCAACTGGGTGCCATTTTCATCCTCGCTGCCCAAATGCTACCGATATATGCAGATCTGTTTCTCCAGTTCTAGGAAAAATTGAAGCAGGGCATACTGTGTCTTGTCATTTATTTGAAACGACAAATTTATCTATGAATACAGATCAGGGGCAGGTTATACAGAATGACAAGAAAGTGCCGGAAAGGGGAGTTGCTTGAGCTCAAATGATCATCGCACAGTTGCTACTAAAACAGCAAATCAAGACAGTGAACTAGGAATTGCTCGTGTTTCTCAGATCAAAGATAAGGATCTGGTGAAGAAGCGCCGAGACCAGATCCTTGACGCTGCCTTGGATCTGTTCAGTGAAAAAGGCTTTAAAAGTACGACTATACGACAAATTTGCGAAAAATCTGGCGTTAACCAAGGCAGTCTTTACGATTATGTAAAAAATAAAGACGACATTATGGAACGCCTGATGCAACGTATGTATTGGCGGGGCTTGAATGAAGAAGGACGGGATCTTCTGCGCGCTCGGCATTTTGATACTTTGGAAGATTATGTGAGAGATAATCTGGAGTATTCCTGGTCGCAAAACAGCAAAGCGACGTTATTGACCTTTCGAGTTTTTAAAGAATTGAGCAAAGAACAGGCCAAGAGTATTTTAGGGCGAGATTCTCGTCTGGTTGGTCGCATAAAAAAAGTCATAGTAGAATTGAAAGACGTTGATGAAGACGATCCGAGGGTTGATGTTCTTGCCAATTTTATCGTTTATACGTACACTTTTGTTCCGATGCGGGAATGGAATATGAAAGAAATGAGTCGTGAGTTCCTTGTCACGACGATGACTGATATGATCGTCGCCATGGCAGATTCTCTTATCCCTGATCACCATCAGAAATAATTGTTGCCGCGTAATACCTGAAATAACATCACATTAAATATGGTGAAGAGATTATCCAATGATAACAGCGAGTTCTTGCGCCGCACTTAGTCCGGTGGCAGCTTGTCGGTTGAAGTCAGTGGTCCCTTTAAGAGTAACAGTCGCTCGACTTTTTAGTTTGTTCGCCATGTGCGTGGAAATTGCGTAGGCAAGTGTCAGTATATCCAACTCATCAAACTGAAAGTCCACTCCCCGATCGGCAAAAGTCAAACGCATTGTTTGACTCTCCGTATCGATTTTCTTTATACGGCCAATTTCATTCCGGGTCAGGCCTTTCTCAAAATCATCTCCCAACATAATGACTTTATCATTGACCCGGTAACGCCAACCAAACCGATTTATAGAGAGCGGGTCCTTGATCGGGTTGAGGACTTGCTGCAACTGGTTATTTAATGCGATAGATCCCAATTCGCCTGTTGTCGATGGACATATGACTTGAATGTCAGCAATCGCATCAAAATTGAACTTGGATGGCAGACGATTACTAACAATTTCTACGGTTTTTGCGATTGCTTCTGACGAGAACTTGGCCGGTACCTGGAAAAAATCAGAGCCTATTGGTTGTGATGTATCAGGTGCAAAAGAATTCTCGCTCGACAGGTTTCTCAAGGCTTTAAGTCTTTGACTGCCATGCAGGGCTTGTTCAGTCTCCGTGAGCTGCAATGCTGTGATCTTACCGGAAGCTACCAAGTCTGTCAGAAGTTCCCCTGTGTCGGTCAACGAAGCATTGGGCGTCGTCCCGATCATTAAAAGTCCAGTATCCTTAGGTAGAGCCTGTAATGTGGCCGACAAAAGATTCTGATCAACTGCATGTACAGCATCAATAATGAGAAGCTGGCAATCCAGTGGCTTTTTACTTGTGTGCTTAAATTTATTCGAAGCGCTCTGCCAACCCAACATTCTAGCTAGTGGTTCAGCGTCCTCTTCACCCTGATCCTTTAAAGATAATGCGCCAGCATGGGTTGATGTCCCAAGTTTAACAACAATGCCTTTGGCGCGCAGTATGAGCTGGATCGCCTTTATCACGGGTGTCGAATTAACCCCATGGGCGACGCTTAGAAACATCGACTCTGTGTTTAAAACAGCGCTAACAGCCGATTGTTGTTCCGTGGTTAAGGGCGAGGGTAATTGTGAATTGACCCATTCGATTGCTTTCATCGTATCCATCTGGGGCCAGGGAGACGGGTTTTTGCTTAAGCTCTGCAGTATTTTAGGGATGGTTTTGCGAGCGGGCATCATGGTATCAAGAGAGACATACCGCTGGTCATTTATAGTATTTTCACGAAGGATCTTGTCCTTTATTTCCGCATCGAGGGCATGTTCTAATTGATCAGCCGGAATGTCCAAGCGAATTTGCATTTTCTTGATCAATTTGGCTCGAAGCCAGGGGCCTGTCGCCTGGTCAAGTGTATGGAACATAGCGGCTTGCGCGCGAGCAGGGTCGTCTTGTTTTAACCCGATACTGTGAGCAATGCGGTCGCAATTTTCAAAGCCGAACTGCTTGACATGACGAATAATGCGATACGGATCTTCCGCAATAATATTTACAGCTTCTTCACCAAATATCTTATGAAGTCGAAGCCCGAATTCGGGCACTACGCCGTGACTGTGCAGCAGATTTCCTATTTCCCGAACGATCTTTTTCTCAATGGCAGCTTTGACTATTTTCGGCCCGATGCCTTTGACCTCAGAAAGACGCTCAGGAGTCTCTTCAATAATCTTGTATGTGTCTGTGCCAAAAGCTGTTACCAAGGTTTTTGCAGCTGTCGGGCCCAAGCCTTTGATAAGACCACTGCCCAGCCTTTTTTCGATGGCAATGAGCGGGTTGCCGCCCAGATGTTCATCAAGAAAGTCTTTGCAGACTTGAAAATCGGCGTCATATTTTTTGGGAAGTTTAAGTCCCTTTCGGTCAGCGATTGATTTGGCGGTGGCAATCATTTTGTCGGTTGGTTTACCAGTACCAAATTTCGTAGATCCTTTGGGTGCGGCAACACCTGTTGTTATTTTGGGAGCTTTTGCCGCATTATCGCGGATCACACTAATCAATCTCGATGTGGCATTGCCAATTTCATCCCAAACTTGTCGGGCAGTTTGCTTGCCAACAAGCACATCATCCAGTTTCATTTCCCATAAAGCCGTGACGCCGGGATCAACAAGTTCAGGAGCCGTTGCCTTCAGCGTTTTATAAAGCGTCAAACCCGAGGGCGTTGGCACAATGTGTTTTCCGCTCTGGGTAATGAAATTTTGTCGTTTTAGGCCCGTAATAACGGCGGCGCGAGTTGCCGGTGTTCCAATCCCTTTG
>JAESPT010000416.1 GCA_016765515.1 Sneathiella sp.
GCATAATAAGAATTCCTGTGCTATAGACTGCCGCTCCACGTTGAAATAGTGTTGAAATTCGTTCGGGATTTTTACAAACTGCGTGGACATAATATGCGGGTATGGCGGAATTGGTAGACGCGCTGGTTTTAGGTACCAGTACTTATGGTGTGGGGGTTCGAGTCCCTCTACCTGCACCAAAATTTTCGCGGCTGACTTAAGGGTCGGCCGCCGATAAAAACAGATCTTTAAACGATAAAGATGGGCGATCGTTCATGCAAGTTACACAAACGAGCTCTGAAGGGCTGAAACGGGATTTCACAGTTGTAGTTGATGCAGCGGAAATTGCAACGAAAGTTACTGAAAAACTGACGACAGTGGGACAACAGGTGAAGCTCCCGGGCTTTCGTCCAGGCAAAGTTCCCATGCAGATACTGCGCCAACGTTTCGGTAAGTCCGTAATGGGCGAAATTCTGGAAGAAACGGTAAATGAAACCAGCCAGAAAGCTCTGAACGACAATGATCTTCGTCCAGCTCAGCAGCCGAAGATTGAAATCACTAAATTTGATGAAGGCTCAGACCTTGAGTTTACCATTGAAGTCGAAATCATGCCAGATTTTGATCCAATGGATTTTTCAAAACTGAAACTTGAAAAATTGGTTGCGGAAGTTGCTGATGACAAAGTTGATGAAGCTGTCAAGCAAATCGCTGGTCAACAGAAAAACTTCACCAAAATTTCTGGCAAACGCAAAGCAAAAGAAGGGGACTCTGTCCTCATCGATTATGCTGGTAAGGTAGACGGCGTTGCATTTGACGGCGGTACTGCTGAAGGACATCAGCTTGAACTCGGATCTGGACAGTTTATTCCAGGATTTGAAGAACAGTTGATTGGCCAGAAAGCAGGCGACGAAATTGCGGTCACTGTCACATTCCCAGAAAACTATGGATCAGCGGATCTGGCTGGCAAAGAAGCTGTTTTCGACGTGAAACTGCACGAAATTCAAGAAGCGGCAGATGTAGAAATCAATGATGAGTTTGCAAAAAAGCTTGGACTTGATGATCTTGCGGCTCTTAAAGACGCGATCCGCGGTCGTATGGAAGAAGAATATAAACAGCATTCACGTCAGACTTTGAAGCGCAATATGCTGGATGCTCTCTCTGAACATCACGATTTTGAAGTTCCTCCGGGAATGAAAGAATCTGAGTTCAACAGCATCTGGGAACAGTTCGAAAAAGAACTGGAGCGGACAGAGCAGAAACTTGAAGATCAAGATCAGTCTGAAGAAGAATTGCGCGCTGAATACACAACAATAGCGGAACGCCGCGTGCGTTTGGGGCTGCTGTTGGCAGAAGTTGGTCGCATCAACAATATTGAAGTAAGCAATGAAGAAGTGCAGCAGGCTATGCTGTCTCAAGCGCGCAATTTCCCAGGTCAGGAACAACAAATTTTTGAGATGTTCCAGAAAAACCCGGAAATGCAAAATTCGCTTCGTGCTCCGATTTTCGAAGATAAAGTGGTCGATTTCATTGCCGAACTTGCAACTGTGACTGAAAAGACAGTTTCTTTTGAGGAATTGACTGCTGATCCGGATGCGGAAGACGCTGAAAAGCCGAAAACAAAAAAGAAAGCTGCTCCTAAAAAGAAAGCTGCAGCCAAAAAATCTGATGACGACAAGCCTGCAAAGAAAAAAGCAGCGGAAAAAAAGTCTGAAAAATAAAATTCAGAATTGTGGTGGTAATTTTTGTCACTATATGCACATTGATGTGACCACTATTTATTTTGAGGAAGATGCGCGATGGTTGATGGGATTGATACCTATATGAATACTCTAGTCCCGATGGTTGTAGAGCAGACAGCTAGAGGAGAGCGTTCATATGATATTTTCTCACGTCTTTTGAAAGAGAGAATTATCTTTATCACAGGCCAAATCCACGATGGAATGGCTAGTATTATCACTGCGCAGCTTCTTTTTTTGGAAGCTGAGAATCCAAAAAAACCGATTTTCATGTATATCAACTCTCCAGGCGGTGTTGTAACCTCTGGTTTGGCAATTTATGACACGATGCAGTATGTCAAACCTGATATTGCGACTGTTTGTATTGGTCAGGCTGCTTCTATGGGATCATTTTTGCTGACGGCCGGCGCAAAAGGACAACGTTATGCATTGCCAAATGCTCGTGTGATGATTCACCAACCTTCTGGTGGTGCGCAAGGACAAGCGACGGATATTGAAATTCAGGCACGCGAAATTTTAAAAATACGTGCCCGCCTGAACGATCTTTATGTTCATCACACGGGACAGGCACTGGACGTTATAGAAAAATCTATGGAACGCGATAATTTCATGGACGCGGAAGAAGCTAAAAAGTTCGGTTTGATTGACGAAGTTGTGGAAAAAAGGCCGGATGCACTCTCCTCAGAAGTTAGTTCAGATTCTTGAGCTATCGTCTGAGTTTAAATTCTCAATCTTGTTCCCAAGTCAAACAGTAAATATGTGACTGTTAACGAAATATTGAGGCCAAATTGGTTAAATTGGCCATCTTGGACATGTAACATTGTCATTTTGCCTTCGGCGCACACAGGAAACTAACATTCTTGTTGTCGCCTGATCGGTCGATGGCTAATATGAAAGTCCAAAGATAAATTGGAGTGTTTATGACTAAACTGAGTGGCGGAGATTCAAAAAATACTTTGTATTGCTCCTTCTGTGGCAAGAGCCAGCATGAAGTGAGGAAACTCATAGCCGGACCAACTGTTTTCATTTGTGATGAATGTGTCGAACTATGTATGGATATTATTCGGGAAGAACATAAAAGTACTCTCGTAAAATCCAGTGATGGCGTTCCAACTCCACTTGATATCAGCAATGTTCTGAACGATTATGTGATCGGTCAGACGCATGCCAAAAAGGTGTTAGCGGTTGCAGTACACAATCACTACAAGCGCTTGCACCATAGTACCAAGACTGATGATGTCGAACTTGCTAAGTCAAATATTTTGCTTGTTGGGCCAACGGGTTGCGGTAAAACATTGCTAGCCCAGACATTGGCACGGATTCTTGACGTACCCTTTACTATGGCTGATGCAACAACATTAACGGAAGCCGGTTATGTTGGTGAAGATGTTGAAAATATTATTTTGAAGCTGCTTCAGTCAGCGGATTATAATGTTGAACGCGCGCAGCGTGGTATCGTTTATATTGACGAAGACGATAAAATCAGCCGGAAATCAGACAACCCTTCCATAACCCGGGACGTTTCCGGTGAAGGCGTTCAGCAGGCATTGCTGAAAATCATGGAAGGAACTGTCGCGTCCGTACCGCCGCAAGGAGGGCGCAAGCATCCACAGCAAGAATTCCTTCAGGTGGATACAACGAACATTCTTTTCATTTGCGGCGGTGCTTTTGCCGGAC
>JAESPT010000417.1 GCA_016765515.1 Sneathiella sp.
GCCTTCCTTATCGGTTTTATAAGCTTGTGGCGTTCCGGAATTTATTTCTCTATCCTGACATTAGCCTTTGCTCAAATGTCCTACAACTTGGCTTATTCAGTTTTGACGCCCATTACCAACGGAGAAACAGGTCTTCAGCTTAATCAAGCGGATCCCAGAATTATTGACAGCCTCTTTGTGGAAGTCGGCGCGGGCTTGCCGTCCACTAATCTTTTTGGCCTGAAGATGAGTGGGTATCCTGGCTTCTATTTCAGCGCCGTGTTGCTGATCGTATGTTTCTTTATTTCCATGCGAATATTCCGATCCCCCTTTGGCTTAATGTTAAAGGGAATAAAGTCCAATCAGAATCGAATGAATTATACCGGACTTAATACGCGTCCCTATATGCTGACAGCCTTTGTTATTTCAGGAATGTATGCAGGGCTTGCCGGATCTCTATTGGCCGTAACGGATCCTCTTGCCGGTGCGGAACGCATGCAATGGACGGCCTCAGGTGAAGTCGTCTTGATGACGATCCTGGGCGGAGTCGGCACGCTGGTTGGTCCAATTCTGGGGGCTGGACTGATTAAATATTTTGAGAACATCTTCTCTGCCTTTAATGACAGTGTTTTGGCTGACATTTTCTCTTTCCTTCCAGATGCCGTGGCTGAGCTGGTCATCCCTGTTGTCGGTTTATTCGTTGGCAGTGGCTGGCATCTGACGTTGGGACTGTTGTTTGTTGTAGTCGTTGTTTTTCTTCCAGGCGGGATCGTCGAGGGGCTTGGCAAGTTGGTTAAATTGTTCAGGAAAACCGAACCTAGATTGGGCGGTACGGTCTCGCCTCAAGATCAATCCGGTGAATAAGGAGTAATAAGAATGGATAATCTGGTTCTTCACCTGGATAATATTCAGAAAAGTTTCGGCGGTCTCAAGGCATTGTCAGATGTCAATCTTCACGTGGAAAAAGGGACGACACATGCGATCATTGGTCCGAATGGGGCCGGTAAGTCAACGTTGTTGAATGTTTGCGTTGGTCGACTGAAACCCGATGCAGGAAGCGTTATTTTTGATGGTATGGAATTGACGGGGAGAGCCCCTCATGAAATCGCGCAAATCGGTGTTGCCCGTGTCTTTCAGACACCAGAGATTTTTCCGGAAATGACACTACTGGAAAATGTCATGCTTCCGGCTCTTTCCCATCGGGATGGGTCCTTTAAATTAAATGCTTTTCAGAAGCTCACCTCCCAATCGGAAGTGAAAGAGGAAGCAGAACACACTCTGGAAGAGGTTGGTCTTAAAGATGTGATGATGGTTGAAGCCGGTAGCTTGTCTCGCGGTGATAAACGGCGCTTGGAGCTTGGCATGTGCCTTATTCTTCATCCACGGCTTTTGCTTCTGGATGAACCAACAGCGGGCATGTCCAGGCATGATACCAATCAGACAATTGAGCTCCTTAAAAAAATAAAGAGCGGCGGAATGACAAAAATCATAATTGAGCATGATATGCATGTTGTCTTTAGCCTGGCTGATAAAGTCAGTGTACTCGCGCGCGGCCAGATTATTGCCAGTGGAGCCCCTGACGTAGTTCGAGAAGATCCAAAAGTGAAAGAAGCTTATTTGGGGGGAACAGCTTAATGTCAAATAGTTCCTCATTTTTCAGTGTTCGCGATATCCATGCTTATTATGGCGAATCCTACATCGTTCAAGGGGTATCCTTTGATATAGAAGAAGGTGAAATTCTTGCGTTGCTGGGCAGAAATGGTGCTGGAAAAACGTCTACTCTTCGCGCTTTGGCGCGTGTTGATACCCCTCATTTGAGCCATGGGGAGATCCATCTTGAAGGCCAACCCATTCACGAAATGAAAAGTTACCAAGCGGCGCAAGCCGGTATTCAACTCGTTCCTGAAGATCGGCGAATAATTGGCGGTTTAACAGTCGAAGAAAATTTGATTTTAGCTCAGGTCGAAGAGCCCATTGGATGGAGCATTGAGAAAATTTATGATCACTTCCCGCGACTGGGCGAACGCCGAAATCAAGACGGGATTACCATGTCTGGCGGTGAGCAACAGATGTTGGCGGTTGCGCGTGCCTTGGCACGAGATGTTAAACTGTTGATTCTGGATGAGCCTTATGAAGGATTGGCGCCTGTAATCGTTCATGAAATCGAGCGTATCTTAATGGAAATTCGTAAATTGGGTATTACCACAATTATTGTCGAACAAAATGCGGTTGCTGCCCTGCAGCTGGCCGATAAGGCCCTGATACTGGATATGGGAAAAATTGCTTTTCGCGGAACAGCAAAAGAAGTTCTGGAAGATAAAGAACTCAGGCATGAATATCTGGCGATTTAGCGGAGCTTTTATAATTTAGGGGCCATTAAGGCCGTGAAATCATTTTATTGTTTTGCAAAGTTTGACAAACCGATGTGAATTGGTTGGAATGACACTTAGCAATAACATTATTTGGTGCGGCGCAGATAAGTGAGACGGCTGCATGTATAGGGAATCCGGGAAATGTCCATCAATAAAATCTATCCTGTTTCAGATGAAATGGCAAAGTCCGCTTGGGTAGACAATGCAAAATATGAGGAAATGTACAAAGCCTCAATCGATGATCCGGAAACTTTTTGGGGCGAGCATGGGAAGCGTATTGACTGGATCAAACCCTATACAAAAGTGAAAGACGTTTCATTTGCGGAAGAAGATCTTCATATTCGTTGGTTTTATGACGGTACTTTGAATGTCAGCGCGAATTGCCTGGATCGTCATTTGGCGAGTAGAGGCGATCAGGCAGCGATCATCTGGGAAGGTGATGAGCCTACAGACGATAAAACTCTTACCTATCGGGAATTGTATGTTGAAGTCTGTAAGTTTGCCAATGTCTTGAAATCTCAGGGTATCAAGAAGGGCGACCGTGTCACAATCTACATGCCGATGATTGTCGAGGCTGCCGTCGCGATGCAGGCGTGCGCCCGCATTGGCGCTGTTCATTCAGTTGTTTTCGGTGGTTTCTCTCCGGATGCACTTGCAGGACGCATTCAGGATTGCGAATCCAATTGCATTATCACTGCAGACGAAGGTGTTCGCGGCGGGAAAATTATTCCGCTGAAAGTCAACACGGATGCAGCGCTGGAAAAATGCCCAGATTGCACAACCAGTATTGTCGTTAAGCGGACTGGAAATCCTGTGAATTGGATCGACGGTCGTGACGTTTGGTATCACGAAGCAATGGAAGAGGCGTCGGAGGACTGTCCACCTGAGGAAATGGAAGCGGAAGATCCGCTGTTCATTCTCTATACGTCCGGATCCACAGGTAAACCAAAGGGTGTCTTGCATACAACAGGTGGATATCTGGTCTATGCATCCATGACCCATCAATATGTTTTTGACTATCACGATGGGGATATTTACTGGTGCACAGCGGATGTCGGCTGGGTGACGGGTCATAGCTATATTCTCTATGGTCCCCTTGCGAATGGGGCGACAACACTGATGTTTGAGGGGGTTCCTAATTATCCCACGGTCTCCCGCTTCTGGGACGTATGCGACAAACATAAAGTCACGTTATTTTATACAGCGCCAACGGCTATTCGTGCTCTGATGCAATATGGGGATGAGCCGGTAAAGGCAACATCACGTTCAACCCTGCGTTTATTGGGCTCTGTTGGTGAACCGATCAATCCTGAGGCCTGGCGCTGGTATTACGAGGTGGTTGGTGATAACCGGTGTCCGATTGTAGATACCTGGTGGCAGACAGAAACCGGCGGCATTCTCATCTCTCCCCTGCCCGGTGCCACGGCCACCAAGCCCGGCTCCGCAACACGGCCTTTCTTCGGTGTAAAGCCGGTGATAGTCGACAATGAGGGCAACGAACTTGAAGGCGCGGTTGAGGGCAACCTGTGCATCAC
>JAESPT010000418.1 GCA_016765515.1 Sneathiella sp.
CTTGGAGAATTTACTGAGGCTTTTCCAAAAATCGATATCTCTATTGAAACCGATCAGCGACTTGTTGATTTACGAAGTGAGCCTATAGATCTGGCAATCCGCCATGGGCTTGGCGATTATGTCGGGTATAAATCGGAGTGGCTGAGCTCACCTGAATTAATCGTTGTCGGAAGTCCCCGTCTTCTGAATAGTGGTAAACCAATCAATGAAGCAAAGGATTGTCTGAATTTCCGGCTTTTGCGAAACAGCACTGCTGTCTGTTCTGATTGGCAACTGTGGTGCGAAGCACGCGGCGTTGATGATAGTAAGGCACTTTACGGCCCATCCTTTCAAGATGATTTTCTCACATTAAAAGCGGTGGTTGAGGGGCAAGGCCTAGCGCTTCTCAGTGATGTTTATGTGAGGGATGAATTGCGGAATAAAAGCCTGACTAAAGCGTGTGACGCAGCATGGCCGACACATTTCGCTTATTATGCGGTTGCGCTACCAACAACATTTGAACGG
The DNA here is from genome assembly GCA_016765515.1 of Sneathiella sp. Lineage (GTDB taxonomy): Bacteria > Pseudomonadota > Alphaproteobacteria > Sneathiellales > Sneathiellaceae > Sneathiella. The sequence continues at coordinate 505 of JAESPT010000418.1, forward strand.
CCAGCAATAAAAGCGTTTATTGCTTGGCTGAAATCGGTTGCCTCTGATGAAGCGATGCCAGCCTGTGAAGAAGAATCTAACTCTGGGCTGGGGAAGTGGAATGGGTAGTTAGTCGGCGTTGAAATCCAGCAAGCTAGGGGCTTTTTCTATTATCTCCTGGAGGATCAACTCGGCAAGTGACATGTCTTGCAGGACATTCTCATCTAACTGGTTTTTGTATTTCGGGAGGGATATTTCTGTCTGTGATCTGTAGAGGCGGCGGAGTTCTTCCTTGAAAAGATTTTGGGATCCCAAAGGCAGGGTGTTTGAGGCCGTGCAAACAAATAGAAATTTTATTCCCGCCTTAATCTGTCCGTGAACCACGCCAATTCGCAAGTCATTGTATTGTTCCCGCATTTGCCCAGCTAATGTGCTGCCAGGCACTATATTTTGGAGGCGTGTTTCAACAAGAATTGAAAGAGTATCGAAATCAGCAATTTTTTTGATGAAGTCATCATACAAACCAAAGTTATTGCTGGTGACCTCATTTTCAATTGTTGTGACCATGGAAAGTATTCGATCCGCTTTTTTCTTCATGGCTTCTTGTAAGTCGATTATATCGGATTCTTGGTATATTTTTTTACTCACTGTACTCACCCGCACGCTGCCACATTTCAAGATATGTTCGAAGTCGCCCCATGATTAATAATATACGCGTGTAGATAGATTACAATATAAATGATTATAGAAAATAAATGTGACGTATATGTGTGTGATTTCTCCTTAAAGAAGTATATTATGTAAATAATTATATTAAGACTGTTAATTTAATACAAAAGAAGGTGTTGGGTTTTTGATGTATTTAGTTTTGTATTTGGCAGTATTGTTGAGTTTTTTTGAACAATTTTTCTGAGATATAAAAAATGAGGCGAAATAGTAAGAGAAATGAGTGTGCTCTTATTGGTAGATTTAAATTTTTATATAAATATTTTCAAATACATTTTCGTTGATACTATAGGTTGTTATTTGTAGGAAAAATGTTAATTTTTCGTAACGTCCATAAGGCTTTTCACTGTCTGCCGCCAGTTGAAACCTACATTGTATTCTGAGAATTTGGATTTGTTTAACACCACTGGGTTATCAGTAGAGCGAATGGGATTGTCATTGCTTGGACTTTGATGATCAAAATCTGCGGCTCTAGTAGCGATCAAGAGTTTTTATTGATAGATTGGAAAAAGTAACGTTTTCTGCTTTATCGCCGGATTGAGAACTCAGAAACTAATACCCGCTGATATAATTCTCAATGGGGGGGAGTTCGTTGATGTAACGTGCTATGGCACGGATATCTTCATCCGTTAGATACTTATATCCTTCGAGCACCGCTTCTCCCATAAGGCCATCTGCCCGTTCCCAATCGGGTTTAGTACCAGATTTCAAAAAGAAGGCCATCTGATCTACTGACCAAGCAATCCCGGATGCGTGCGCAGGTGTAATGTTGGGCGCGGCATCTCCCTCAGGGCCGTCTTGTACGCCAGCCATCCACATGCTCCGATCCATAGCACCGGCAAAGTTGCGCACAGTATGGCATTCACCGCAATGAGCAAGAGCGGTCACCAGATATGCGCCGCGATTCCATTCATTGTCCTGGGAATTAGTCGGTGTGAAATCCCCTTTATCGAAGAAGAGCAGCTTCCAAAATACCATTGGCCATCGCCATCCAAATGGGGCGCTGACATCATGATTTTGATTCTGTTTGGCTACTTTTGGCAATGAAAACAGGTAGGCTTTTATGGCAAGGGCATCTTCGTCTTTCATCAACGTGTAGGACGTAAAAGGGAAAACTGGAAAATAGTGAGAGCCATCGGGACGAACGCCTTTTTTAACGGCCGTTAAAAAATTTTCATCGCTCCAGTTTCCAATCCCTGTATTTTTGTCAGCAGTAATGTTTGGACTGTAAAACGTACCAAAAGGTGTTTTAAGGGGACGTCCTCCGGCAAAAGCTTCGCCGCCACCTTTCTTATCCGTATGACAACTGAAGCAGCCTCCCGCGCGAACAAGATATTCTCCACGGTCTACAATCGTGGTTGCCGCCAGGGCTGAAGAGACTGTGGTTAGTGCTGTTAAAGTCAGGAGAAAAAATCCCATCCCGCGCCATCCATTGACAGCACGAGAGGTTATTTTTACTCTGTTTAAGTTAAACTTTAAGGAGAGCACTATTTCATTTTCTTGCGGCGTTCAGCGTCACGAATGTCATAATGGCACGCGTTGCAGGATTGCATGACGCCATTAATCGCATTGGCCACGTCTTTTTCCTCTCCCGATTTGGCTGCCGCAACTAATATAGCGGCGGCATCGGCTACTTTACCATGGCCTTTACGGGCGGCAGGAGGGAGCATTTCAATACCTGAAATATAAGCTTCGCGTTTCTGCAATCCCTCGGCAATAGTCGCGGCCCGCTTCATATCGAAAACCATCATGGCAGCCGTGATGCTCTGAATATCATTGAGACCTGCCACCATGGCTCCCCATACAGGTTTTGGCGCATGTTTTTTCTGTGCGACGGCAGCGCCGGCGAAAACCAGTGTTGCACCAATAGCGACAGCGATTGGCAGTGCGATTATTTTTTTCATCAATGATCTCCCAGATTGCTCTTTGTCAGTTTTTTCTTAAATATTTTTCAGTAACAAAAAGGTAGCTTTAATTAGAGTATCAAGGAAGTTCAAATTGGCTGTTTTAAGCTCAGAATAGCTATTATCACGTAAATATGATCAGGGTCTAATTTTAGGAGAAGTTCAATAGTCCTGGTGCTTTATCAATGATTTCCTGAAGAATGAGTTCAGCAGTCTCTAAATCTCCCATAGTCTCCTTACTAAGCATCCCTTCATATTTGGGGTTCGCAAGTTCGGTTTGAAGGTTAAAGAGACGGCGGAGTTCTGATGAAAACAGGTCTTTTGCGCCCAGAGGAAGAGTTGCCGTGGCACTCAATATAAAGAAAAATTTCATGCTGGCCTTGATCTGACCATGGGCAACGACGATTTTTAGTTTGTTATACTGATCTCGCAGCTCTTGCGTACTATCGGCGTCCAATTCCATATTCTGCAAACGGGTGCCGACTAGAATAGCCAGTGTGTCAAAATCCATCGCACGGCGCACAAAATCGTCATACATGGCATAGCTGTTCTTGTTTGCATCCGTTTCGATGTTTTGGACCATAGACAGGACCTGTTTGGCCTTTCTTTCCATAGCCACCAGCAATTCTGTCACTTCACTTTTTTTGTATTTCTTAGCCATTTTTGACTTTCCAATTAGTCACATCGCAAAAAAGATTGCTTATATTTTACCATAACCGCCGCCGCTTGGCGTTTGAATGACAAAGATATCATCAGGTAACATGATTGTTTTATCCCTACCTTCAAGGGACTCTTTTTCGCCGGAGCGGCGTATGATCCACTGATTACCAACTTGCCCTGACGCAGCGCCTGCAAGTCCAAAGGGAGGGACTATGCGATGACTGGCGAGGATGGCCGCTGTCATTTCTTCATGAAACCGTATTTTACGAAGAGTTCCGTCTCCGCCATTATGCTTTCCGTTACCGCCGGAGCCCTTGCGTATTTCAAAACTCTCCAATGTCACAGGAAAACGCCATTCCAGAACTTCCGGATCTGTAAGCCTGGCATTTGTCATGTGGGTGTGAACGGCGCTGGTGCCGTCAAAATGAGGGCCCGCTCCAGATCCACCGCAGATGGTTTCGTAATATTGGTACTGGTCATTTCCAAAGGTGAAATTGTTCATTGTTCCTTGTGCCGCGGCCATCACATTCAATGCGCCAAAGAGGCAATCAGTAATACATTGTGAGGTTTCAACATTACCGGCAACAACGGCAGCAGGATATTCAGGAGCAAGCATCGAGCCTTTGGGAATTATTATTTGCAGTGGCTTCAGGCAACCTGCATTAAGGGGAATGTCGCTGTCTACCAGGCATCTAAAGACATAAAGAACGGCCGCAGTTGTCACTGCTTTCGGCGCGTTGTAATTCGTCGGATGTTGTCCGCTTGTTCCTGTGAAATCTATGATTGCTGTCCGATTTTCCTTATCAATGGAAATTTTGACCTTGATTTCATAGCCATCATCCATTGGATAGGTGAAAGTGCCATCCTTCAAGACGTCTAAAACCCGACGTACAGATTCTTCGGCATTGTCTTGGACATGTTGCATATATGCATGCACTACATGCAATCCATAATGATCCACCATTTTACGGAGTTCATGTATTCCTTTTTCGCACGCAGCAATTTGTGCTTTAAGGTCTGCAATATTCTGGTAGGTGTTTCTGGAAGGGTAGGGACCGGACTCAAGGAGGCGCACCATTTGCTCTTCTAGGAATTCACCACCGTCGACCATCAGAATATTATCGAGAAGAACGCCTTCTTCCTCAACCAACCTACTGTCCGGTGGCATGGAGCCGGGTGTCAGCCCGCCTATATCCGCATGATGACCGCGACTTGCCACGTAAAACAGAATATCTTCATGTTTGCCGTCAAAGACGGGTGTTATGACAGTAACATCGGGAAGATGTGTCCCACCATTATAGGGAGCATTGAGAACAAAAACGTCTCTCGCCTTCATGGTTTTTCCATGTTTATGGATAACGGATTTGATGCTCTGGGACATAGACCCTAAATGCACGGGCATATGAGGAGCATTAGCAATTAGCTCTCCATTCAGATCGAATATTGCACAGGAAAAATCCAGTCTTTCCTTTATGTTGACCGAATAGGCTGTTTTTTCCAGGACGGTGCCCATCTGCTCTGCCGCGTTCATGAAAAGATTGTTAAACACCTCTAGCATGATGGGATCTACAGTGGTTCCGATGGCTTTCGTCCGTTTTAGCGCTTCAACACGGGTGAGGACGAGATCCTTGCGGGTCGAGAGTTCTGCTTGCCATCCGGCTTCAACAACCGTTGTTCCGGTTTTTTCGACGATCACTGCCGGACCTGTAACTTTTTGTGCCGGGTGAAGATCATCACGATCAAAAAAGCCGCAAGATTGATGTTTATTTTGAACGAATAGTGTTTTTTCTATGATTGGAACCGGAGGAAGATTACTGGCTTTTTCTGTCGATGTCAGGAGACTGGGCAGGTCGTCTGCCAAGCCAACTATTTCTACGGCAATGGCTTCTACGACCAGTTTTTTTTCGGGGCTTACAAATCCAAAACGTTGTAGATGTCCCTTTTCAAATGCAGAGATAATGTCTTTAAACGGGGCGCTATCCACAAGAATAGTAGTATCTGATCCCTCGTATTTGATATGCAGTTTTTTCTCTACACGAATTCGGTTTTGCGGGACATCCTGTGCCCGCATTTCTTTCAGGCCGTCGGCAGCGAGAGCAGTCAGGCCTTTTGACAGGTTCGGCATTGCTTCTTTTTGCAGAAGGGCTTCAATGGATCGTTCTTTCATTATACGAAGATCAGCCAAACCCATGCCAAAGGCAGACAAAACGCCGGCATACGGGTGAAGAAGGATTTTA